>JAQYVG010000038.1 GCA_030145595.1 Desulfobacterales bacterium
CAGATTACCCCAGTGAAATACGTCCCGGTTAAACAAAAAACGGGCAGGTTTAACAGGATAAACTCCGCTCCTCATTGGCATGCCCCAGTTAAACAAAAAAAGAAAGGATGGTTTAACGGGGTAAAAATTGCACGGGGCAGGCGCAGATTAACGCAGATTATTTAATTAGCCACGGGTCTTCGCTGCGCTACGCCCCCGCACGCAGGTCTTCGCTGCGCTTCAGGCTACGACCCGACAAGACGCCCCCGCAAGCAGGTTATTTGTTCTCATCTTTAAGAAAACCCTTACAAAGACTAGGCACTGGTGCGGCTAATTCTCGAAGGCGTGTTTCGTCCAGCATAAATCCATAGCCATGCATGTGCATGTGGCGAAAAAGTAGCAATTCAAGAAGCCCTTCAAACTGCGCATCTGAAAGAATGCCATGCTCCCTTGATTTCATTAGCAAATTCTTATGCCAGTTCTCATCCTTTTGCACTCTGACGCCCATATTTTGCAATTGGTAACGTATGATACCTTCGATACCGGTATATATGTTTTACAAAAGCGTGCCAAGTGCGATGACCTCGTATTTTGAAAGATCTGTCTTTCCCGTGAGATCCTCAATCATTATCACTGCTTTTTCAATGTTCTTTCGCTCATCTTCTAAAAATGAATCTTTACCGCTCATAAATACTAACCCCCTTGGCACGAATAATTGAAGCTATTGGAATGTCCTGTGACAAGTCTACAAGATCAACAGGCTTAGGAAGAGCCATAAAGAGACGGGCATAGAATTTGAAAAACAGCTCTGGTGAAATTCCCTCAACGGCCAAATCAATATCACGCGCAACAGCATCATCTTCAAGCGAAGATCCAAAAATCAATACGGCTTTCACATCAAACTCACGAGCACATTCCATAATAGTTTTTCTTATATCAGGTGAAATCATAAATGTTTATCCCCCCCTTTCTTATCAACCGGGCTTACTAATAATAAAATCATTTGATGGTTGGGAGCTTCCGGGACGCCCCTTAAATTATAAGTTTATGCCTTAACCTTTGATTTATTTGAATCTTGGGGACGTTCTGAACATATTAAGTTTCTTCCCCCTCATTCCTCTTTCCGGATCACTCCTCGTGGACCGGCAAATGGATGATATAGCCGCCGGAGCGTTCGTCCCTTTCCAGCTCCAGCAGACCGCGGCGCTGCCCGTCTTCCAGCAGCTGGCCGAAGGTCCGAAAGCCGTAATAGGATTCGGTGAAACCGGGATTGCGCCGCTTGAGGGCCTGTTTGACCATTGAACCCCAGATCTTGTCAGCTTCACCGCGCTCGGCGATGAGAGCCTCGACGGTTTCGATGATCAAGTCCACGGCCATTTGTTTTCTGTCTTTTCCAGTTTTACTGGCCCCCTTCTTGGGTGCCAGGCCCGGACTCGGTTCACTGTCTATTTTTTTGCTCTTTTTCTTTTTGGCCTCTTCCTCCCGAACCAGGTCGTCGTAATAGATGAACTCATCGCAGTTGGCAATCAGCAGGTCCGAGGAGGAATTTTTCACCCCGCAGCCGATGACCACCTTGTTGTTTTCGCGTAGCTTGCTCACCAAAGGCGAAAAATCTGAGTCCCCGCTGATAATGACAAAGGTCTCCACGTGGCTCTTGGTATAACACAGGTCCAGGGCATCGACCACCATGCGGATGTCGGCCGAATTCTTGCCCGACTGGCGTACATGGGGGATTTCGATCAGCTCGAAAGCGGCCTCGTGCATGACCTTCTTAAACTCCTTGTAGCGCTCCCAGTCGCAGTAGGCCTTCTTGACGACGATGCTGCCTTTGAGCAGCAGGCGTTCGAGCACTTTCTGGATGTCGAACTTTGCATACTTGGAGTCTTTCACGCCCAGAGCGATATTCTCGAAATCGCAGAACAATGCCATATTCTTTATCTCGACTTGGCTGACCATATGTTGTTCCTCCTTCAGTAGGGGACTTCCGTGACGCCCCTTAAATTTACACCCCTGGTTGCTTGTTACTTGTTGCTGCCGTCTAAGTTCTACGGGACGTACATTAGTTTATAAGTTCCTGCCTTAACCTTTAGATTTATTTGGCAAATATGGCTTAATTCCCATTGTATTAATTTTGGATCTGGGGGACGGTCATACAATTTAACTATTTTTTTGGTCCTACGCGCTAACGGATAACTCCAGGAACGCCGCTTACTATATTGCCTTAATTCCTATCCCCATCACCCAATTTTATCAAGAACATAACTCATCCAGACATCCCCGCTGCCGGTCTAAATACCGGGGTTCCCCGGTTAAATTCGTCCCAGTTAAACAAAAATTAGTAGAGAATGAGATGAAATTAAAGAGGGAGCTTTGAAAAAAATAAAAGCCATTGGTGAGAAAATAAAGAGTGCGGAAAAGGAGCTGGCCGTCCTTGAAGCAAAGAGGGCTGAGTTGAAAACCAATCGAAAAAGGGTTTAACAGAGACGATGCTTGTTAAACCCTTTATTTTTACATGGTGCCGAAGCCCGGACTTGAACCGGGACGCCCGTAAGGCACTACCCCCTCAAGATAGCGTGTCTACCAAATTCCACCACTTCGGCACAAAAGATAATTTATTTTTGCGCGCCTTTTCCAGCTTGCGCCGGTTGAAGAGGCGGTGCTGTTTCCGCAGCGGGTTGCGCGCCTTGATCCGGGGCGGCCGGTATAGCCGGTGCCGTCGGTGTTGCCTGCTGTTCGATGGGCGCTTTTTTGTCCACCATAATCGAGTCACCGGTAGTCAGGCCGGACCTGTAAGCAAGCACCAAAGAGGTTAGCATAAAAATGACAGCCGCCACCGTAGTTGCTTTACCCAAAAAAGTTGATGCACCCGAACTCCCAAAAAGGGTCTGGCTGGAACCTCCGCCGAAAGCAGCGCCCATATCAGCGCCTTTGCCCGTCTGTAAAAGCACGATCATGATCAGGGCGATGCAGACGATAACATGCATTATGATTAAAAATGTTGACATATTGTAGTTCCTAAAATTTATTCTTTATATAAAACTATCCGGCTGAACGTTTCAGCACTCAGACTGGCGCCGCCCACAAGTGCTCCGTCAATGTCGGCCATCGCCATCAGTTCTGCGATATTATTCGGTTTAACGCTTCCTCCATATAGTATTCTAATTGATTTGGCAAGCACATTCCCAAATGTTTTATCGACAAGCGAGCGCAAAAACTGATGAGTCTCTTGAGCTTGATCACTGGTTGCGGTTTTACCGGTTCCAATGGCCCAGACAGGTTCATAAGCGATCACCAGGGTTTCAAGGTCGTTGGCAGAGAGACCTTTTAATCCATTATGCAGTTGCTTGTCAAGTACCGTAAACGTTTGATTCGATTCTCGTTCATTTTCGGTCTCGCCAACGCAAAAAACAGGTATCAAATCGTTTTTAATCGCGGACCTTATTTTTTTGTTAACGGATTCGTCGGTCTCCCCGAAATATTGGCGCCGCTCCGAGTGGCCGATAATGACATGCCGGCAGCCTGTCGAAATCAGCATGGCGGCAGAGATTTGACCGGTAAAGGCGCCTTCTTTTTCCCAGAAAAGGTTTTGGGCACCAAGAAAAACATTACTATCCTTGACCACTTCCGATACTGCGGAAAGGGCTGTAAACGGCGGTGCGATCATTACGTCGACATCAGCGGCCGCAGCTGTAAGTTTAACCAGCTGACGGGCGGTTTCAACGGCTTCGCTACAGGTTTTATACATCTTCCAGTTTCCGGCGATCAGCGGTCTGCGAGTTTCCATTTTATTTAACCCCCCTCAAACGAAGTGCTCCTCAAGCGAAGCGCTCCTCAAATGCAATGCTCATCAAGCGTAGCGCTCCTCCAATGCAGTGCTCCTCAAGCGCAGCGCTCCTCCAATGCAGTGCTCCTCAAGCGAAGCGCTCCTCAAATGCAATGCTCCCCAAGCCAAATGCTCCCTACAATTGGGCTCCGATCATAGCGGCCAGATCGACCATGCGGTGCGAGTATCCGGTTTCATTGTCGTACCATGACAGCACTTTGACCATGTTTTCGACCACATAAGTGGTCGGTGCATCGACGATGGAAGAAAAAGCGGATCCATTGAAATCAGAGGATACCAGCGGAAGATCGCAATAATCGAGTATCCCTGCCAGTGATTTTTCCGCAGCCTCTTTTAAAGCGTCGTTGACGTCCGTGGCGGTAACGCCGGATTTTTCGACAGTCACCACCAAATCAACCAAAGAAACGTTCGGCGTCGGAACTCGAATGGCCAGGCCGTTGAGCTTGCCGGCCAGTTCCGGAAGCACCAGGGCGACCGCCCTGGCCGCACCGGTAGTGGTCGGAATCATGGAGAGAGCCGCTGCTCTGGCCCTGCGTAGATCCTTATGTGGAAAGTCTAAAAGGCGCTGGTCACCCGTGTAAGAATGAATCGTGGTCATCAGTCCGCACTTTAGACCGAAATTTTCAAGGAGCACCTTGGCGACCGGTGCCAGACAGTTGGTTGTACAAGAGGCATTCGATATAATATGATGATTTCTGGGATCATACTGGTTGGAGTTGACTCCCATGACAATCGTAACATCAGGCTCCGGGGCAGGTGCAGAGATGATAACTTTGCGAGCACCGGCGGCCAGATGCTTGGATGCGTTTTCGTGGTCCCTGAAGAGCCCGGTGCATTCGGCAACGATGTCGACACCAAAATCATTCCAGGGGATGGTGGCAGGGTCTTTTACAGACGTAACAGCGATAGATTTTCCATCAACCGTAATGGCGTTATCTTGAGCGGCAACTTCTTTGTCTATTTTGCCGTGAACAGAATCATAGGTGAGAAGATGAGCCATTGTCACAGGATCTGTCAGGTCATTTAACGCGACAACTTCTACATCCGGACGGTCAACTGCAGCCCTGAAAACAAGACGACCAATCCTTCCAAAGCCGTTTATACCTAATTTAATACTCATAATGCCTCCTTGAAGTGTTTTATTTCCGTTTGTTGCCTTTCAAAATTCCGCTTGCAAGTGAAATACTCTTTTTTCCAAAAGCTTCCAAGTCCACAGCAAGCTCGCTGAGCTGTGTTTTTTCACGAGCTTCTACAGCTTTGATTAACATGGGCAGGTTAACCCCGGATATGACTTCCACACGTCCTTCTTCAAGAAATGAATAACTTAAGTTAGACGGAGTTCCTCCGAACATGTCTGTGAGAATGAGGACGCCTTCCCTCTGGTCGACCTTTTTAATTCCTTCAACGATTTTTTGGCGCAGCTTGTCAACATTTTCGTTCAAGTTAATCGAAACCGAAACCGTGGTTTCGGGCCGATTGCCGATAATAAATTCAGCAGTGTCAATGAGTGCATCTCCTAGCTGACTGTGGGTTGCAATGACTATGCCTATCATAAAATTCCTTGTTTTTGTTTAAAGTTATAAAATTTATTGATCAATATCGCGGTGGGTGACGATAACAGACTGATCCGGTTTTGAAATATGTTCAAATATCGATTCGGCAATAACTACCGAGCGATGCCTTCCTCCCGTACAACCCACGGCAATGGTGAAGTAGGCTTTCCCCTCCTTTGCATTCAAGGGGATTAAATACTCCAGCAGATCAAGATATTTCTTTAAAAATCTGCGGGTTTCATCGTCATTGATGACAAACTCTTTTATTTTAGGGTCTTTTCCATTTAAATCCTTGAGTTTGGGAACAAAGTACGGATTGGCGAGAAAGCGCACATCTATTACCAGGTTCGCATCGAGAGGGATACCGTATTTGAAACCAAACGACAGGATGTTGATCCTCATGGGCGCAAGCTTGATACTTTTTTGCGCGATATCTTTGATAACGGACTTTAGCTCGTGAACATTGTAGCGGGAAGTATTAATAATTTTGTCGGCAACTCTTCTGAGATCTTGCAGCTGCTCCTTTTCCGTGCGTATTCCGTCCAGCAGGCTTTTGCCCTGGGAGAGGGGATGATGCCTGCGCGTTTGGCTGTAGCGATGCAGCAAAACCTCTTCATCGGCTTCAAGAAAAAGGATCGTGAAATTATGTCCTTTCTTTTTGAGTCCTTTAAAAATTGATTTGTATTTGGAAAGGAAGCCTTTTTCTCGCAGGTCCATTACAAATACAAGCCCTGCAATTTCACTGCCGCTTTGAAACGGGAGCTCCAAAAACTTTGGAAGCAGAGCAACCGGCATATTGTCGACGCAGTAAAACCCCGTATCCTCAAAGGCGGCAAGCGCAGTACTTTTGCCTGAGCCAGAACATCCTGTAATAATTATAATATTTAGTTTTTTCACTTTACTGCAAGTTATGGTTTATAGTTCTTCTTCCTCCTCTTGGATAATAGAATAAATTTCATCGCTATTAGCGGCATCCATAAGTTTTTGCCTGAAAAATTCATTTTTAAGAATCCTGGAAATTTGAGCGAGCAGCTTTAAATGAAGACCGGTCGAATTTTCCGGTGTTACCAGAAGGAAAAAGATATGGGTCGGTTGTCCGTCCATAGATTCAAAGTCGACCCCTTTTCGGCTTAAGCCGAACCCTAAGACCAGAGAGGCGAGATCCTTTAATTTGCCATGCGGAATTCCTACGCCTTCACCGATGCCGGTACTCCCCAGGCGTTCCCGTTCCATCAGCACTCTTACCAGACAATCCTGATTTAAACCGGCAATACTGGCTATGGGCATTACCAGCTCTTCAAGAACCCCTTGCTTGTCGACTGCTTTCAGGTCGGATATAATCGCTTCTTTATGCAAAACATCAAGAATTTTCATTTTGTTCACAATTTATCCACTGGGCTGAATCAAACCGTAGTGACCATCCTTGCGACGATAAAGAACATTGACTCTATCGGTTCTGGCGTTTGTAAATACCAGAAAATTGTCGTTTACAAGGTCCATTTGCATTATTGCTTCTTCAACATCCATTGGTTTATATTCAATATTTCTAACCACTACCCGGTCGGCGGTCTCTTCATCCAGACCTTCGGTATCTTCATCAATAAAATCTTTTTGTCTGACTTTCGATCCGCTGCGGTGCTTCCTGATTTTTTGCTTGTTTTTCTTGATCTGGTTTTCAAGTTTGTCAAGAACCAGGTCGATGGCCGAATACATGTCGCCGGTTTCTTCTTTTCCATTTATATTGAGTCTGTCTCCGGTGATATTGATTTCAGCCAGGTGACGAAACTTTTCGACAGAAAGGACAACATTGGCTTCTGCGGGGTTATAAAGGTATTTATCAAAGCGATTAAGTTTTTCTCCAACATATGCTTTTAAATGTTCAGAAGGATCCAGATTCTTAAAGGTTACTGATGTCTGCATAGCCTTGGGCCTCCTATATTTGTTTACGTTTATTTGATGGCAATACTTTCATGATGTCACGATATTTAGCTACGGTTCTGCGTGCGATATTGATGTTTAACTTCTTTAAGAGCAGCGAGATTTTATCGTCGCTGAATGGTTTTCTGGGGTTTTCGTTTTCAATGATTTGTCTAATTTTTTCCTGAACACTCGCAGAGGCAATGTTATCGCCGTGGATACGTTTAATAGAGCTGTTAAAAAAATATTTCAATTCAAAAATTCCCTGTGGGGTATGCGCATATTTATTGGTTGTCACCCTGCTGATGGTAGACTCATGCATGCCGATGTCTTCGGCAACATCTCTTAAGACCATGGGCTTTAAGTGCGCAATTCCGTTTTCAAAAAAATTCCTCTGGAACTTCAGCATGCTTTCCATAACCCTGTAAATAGTCTTTTGGCGTTGATGGATGCTCCTGATCAACCAGGTTGCAGAGCGCATCTTCTCCTGCACGTAATCCTTGGCATGCTCAGGAATGTTTTTGCCGTGTTTTATAGCGTTTCTATAAAAGGAGTTGACACGGAGTTTTGGCATGCCGTCGTCATTGAGCACGATGATGAATTCATTCTCAAATTTATAAACAAAAATATCAGGCGTGATATATTGGGGCTGGTAGTCGGAGAATTGCCGCCCAGGCCTGGGCTCCAGGCCTTTAATGACGTTTACCGCTACAATCACATCTTCCATAGTTGCCTTTAGAGCTTTGGTTATGGCCTTATAATTCTTATTCTCAAGATGATTAAGATGGTTATTAATAATTGTAGTTACAATGGTATTGTCGAGATTAAAATGCCGGGCCTGAATCAGCAGGCATTCACCCAGATCCCTTGCACAAACGCCGATAGGGTTAAAGGTTTGCATTTTCGATAAAACCTGCTGGGTGTTTTCAAAGGAAGTGTCGCTCATAGCGGCAAGTTCTTCAACGGAAACATCCAGATAGCCGTCTTTATCAAGATTGCCTGCAATAAGGTCGCCGACCTTTTCTTCTTCCTCATTCGGGGATGTCATCAGCAGCTGCCAAAGAAGGTGCTCAAACAAAGATTCCTTGCGTGACATAAAAGATTCAAAACTAGGGGTTTCTTTCTTTTCGGATTCGAAATGAATTCTACCGGACGAGCTGTATTCATCAAGGTAATTGTTCCAGTCAATATCATCACGAATTTTCTCTTCAATGGTGACTTCGCTGGTGGTGGGTGTGTCCGCAGGTTCAATTTCAGATATTTCTTTGGGCTGGCCATCTTCAGCTTCCGGGCCGTCCTCTTCAAGCGCAGGATTTTCCTCAATCTCCTGGCGGATCGTATCCAATAATTCCAGCCTGGAGAGTTGCAGCAGCTTGATCGCCATCTGAAGCTGGGGTGTCATGATAAGCTGCTGGGATAATTTTAACTGTTGTCGCAGTTCCAGTGCCATTTTATAGTCTGAACTCGTCTCCTAAGTATATCCGGCGGGCGGTTTCGCTTGAAGCTATTTTTTCAGGAGGGCCGGATTCGATAACCTCACCACCATTTAGTATATATGCTTTATCACAAACTTCAAGCGTTTCTCTTACATTATGGTCAGATATAAGAACACCTATACCTCGTTTTTTCAAATGTAGGATAATATTTTTGATGTCGATGACTGCCAAAGGATCGATTCCTGCAAAAGGCTCGTCAAGAAGTATAAAAGACGGATTCGTGGCCAGGGCACGAGAAATTTCAAGACGCCGTCTTTCACCGCCTGAAAGCAAATTGGCTTTTTGGCCGGCAAGGTGTTTTATACCCAGTTCATCAAGAAGCATATTAGCACGATCCTCCCGGCTCGATTTGTCGAGTGGCAGGATTTCAAGAATTGCCATTATGTTTTGTTTTACAGTAAGTTTTCGAAATATCGACGTTTCCTGGGGCAGATACCCGATGCCCTTACGCGCCCTCACGTACATGGGGCAAGTCGTAATATCTTCATTGCCGAGAGAGACTTGCCCCTCATCTGGTTTTATCATTCCGATGGTCATATAAAATGTAGTGGTTTTACCTGCGCCATTGGGACCCAGCAGACCGACAACACTGCTGTTTTCAATACTCAGGCTTACCGAATTTACAACCCGTTTTCCATCATAGCTTTTTACCAGGTTATCAAGTCTCAATGATGTCATATTTTTATATCCGGCTCCGGTTCACTTCAAACCCTTCCCACCGGAAAAAAAGACGGCATTCACACGTTTTTCGCCGCCGCTTTCAACATTAATACGTCCATTTGCCCTGTGGATTGTTATTTTTTCACCAGCAACAGAATCGCTTCCACTGACGATTTTGGAATTGGGCCCCGACAAGACTAGCACTCGAGTTTCAGTAATGTACACGGCTTGTTCGGCAACTGCAACCTTATTGTCGAAATGCATGGTGACATTGCCGATGGCCACTATTTTGGCTATCGATTCTTGATCCGCAATCAGATTGTCATTGCTTTGGGGAGTCTTTTGGAAAAAAATTTTAAGTCGGTCGGCCGTAATGACATCCGTTCCCTGAGTTGCCTTGACATTTCCAATAAATTCAGCATATTTAGCATCATTACCGGTAACCAGGCTGTCAGATGTAATATGTATTTTTTTGCCGGCATCATTAGGGCCCGGATCAGTTGGCGGATCATCGGCAAATGCAAAGACGGTCATTAAAACAGTTGTGATTAGAAAAACGGCTTTCGAGGCCGAAAAAAACCGATAAATGCTCGTATTACAACATAATATTTTCAACAAAGACTCCCTTTATATGTCCTTTAAACACAGTTGCGTTAAGATTTAGATCATGAGTCATGGAGTCAGCCGTAAGTTGCGAGGACGCGCTGACTATTTTTACCGGAACCTTGGAAAAAAGTAGACGCTTACTGTGCTTATAATTTAAATTTTCGGTTCTTAACCGGTAATTTTCATTTTTTACCACAACATTACCGGAAACTTCAATGTCCTTTGAATCTGTACTCAGGATACCATGATTTGCCGTAAGGTAAAGCTTAGTGTTGTCTTTTAAAAAAAACGTTACCGCAGGGTCCTGGAAAACGGCCTGATTTTGGGCGCTGATAACTCGAACCGTGCGGGCATCTATCATCCATTCCTTTATTCCGTCACGGGTTGCGGTGTGATGAAATTTTTCCATAGCGATATTAGCTTTTGTTGCTGCGGCCGCGATCAGGTCGACTTCTTGGTTTGAAATGTGGCGGTATCCAATAAACACCGCCGCGATAATACCCAATGTTATCGCAATAATCGCAACCAGAAAGAGTTTTAGTTTTTTGTTTTTTAAAAACAGCATTGATGATCTCGTAAAGAGTCACGAATTCAACTATAGATGGCTAAGTAAAAAGGTTCATATACAAGGCGTAGTATTTTTCAGGCGCGAGGCCATACATTTAGTATGCCGAGTGTCTGAAAAAATACTACAACGCAGTAGATGGGACTTTTTACGACGCCATCAGCATTACAAGAAGCGTTCCAGAATATTTTCCCACAGTCCTTGAGCTTTCAAAACGGTTTCACTGACTTCTCTTACTGCTCCACAGCCGCCTTTTGCCAATGTAACCATATCAGCGTTTTCAAGGACCGTTGCATGCGCATCTGCTACGGCAATGGCGAGCCCGACCTTTTTCATCAAAGGAATGTCCGGAAGGTCATCGCCGATAAATGCGACTTCTTCAGCCGATACTTCGGTGCGGTTCAATATCAGGTCCAATATGGAAGCTTTATCCTTTAACCCGTCGAATATATGAACGATACCAAGATCCCGGCAGCGGTGATGCAGAGCTTCTGAATGTCTGCCGGTGGCAATACATACGTTCACTCCGGCTTCCATCAGCAATTTAATACCAAGGCCGTCTCGTACGCCAAAAACCTTGGTTTCTTCGCCTTTGTCGTTGTAGATAACGCTGCCGTCTGTGAGGACACCGTCTACGTCAAGAATTAGTAGTTTTAAGCCTTTTAGTTTGCTGTCGGTCATTAATTTTCCACCTAACCTGGATAAGTCCCTTTCAATTGATGATTGACGATTTGTGGTATCGCTTCGCCCTTTCAATCGAAAATATTAAATCATTTACTCACTCCGCAATAGCCTTTCTAATGGCTTTAAGCCGTGAAAACAAATCATAAAGGGTATCCAGTTTTAGTGAGTTGGGGCCGTCACAGAGGGCTTTATCCGGAGTTGGATGTACCTCCAAGAATATTCCGTCGGCACCGGCAGCAACTGCAGCGCCGGCCAGAATTGGCGCAAACTCCCGTTGTCCGCCTGAACTCGTACCCGCACCGCCGGGAAGCTGTATGCTGTGGGTTGCATCAAATATTACCGGCCAGCCGGTATCCTGTATGATCTTTATACTGCGAAAATCTGCCACCAGATTATTGTAACCGAACATTGTGCCCCGTTCGGTAATCAAGATCTGGCTATTACCTGTTGAAGTTACTTTTTCCAAGATATTCGTGATATCCCACGGAGCCAGAAACTGCGCTTTCTTGATATTCAGCGGCTTGCCCGTGCGGGCAACTTCTAAAATAAAATCAGTCTGTCTGCATAAAAAAGCAGGAATCTGGATTATATCCAGAACCTGGGCTGCGGCAGCAATTTCTACGATCCGGTGAACATCTGAAATGATCGGAAGGTCAAGCTCAACCTTAATACGTTTCAGTATCTCGAGACCATCTTTAATTCCAGGACCTCTAAAGGAATTTATGGATGTGCGGTTGGCCTTGTCATAAGAAGCCTTAAATATAAACGGAATATCCAGCTTATGGGTAAGCTCTTTAAGATATGAAGCAATCGTGAATGTAGTTTCATAATCTTCTATTACACAGGGACCCGCAATCAGAACCAGTGGTTGCCCCTGTCCTATGGCGATATTTTCGGTATTGACGATTTTGTTCATATATATACCTCGCAACCCAGTCTTAGTACACGTATTCTTAAATACGGTATCGTATTATAATTGGATAATTTATAATCACCGCTGAGACGCAGAGTTCGCAAAGAATTTGTTTTTTTTGCTTTCCGCTGAGCCCCGCTAATTACAGCGGGATAAAAGGGCGGAAAGCAAAAACATGTATCCCTGAAAAACATGTATCCCTGTAGGATAAAGAAATAACCATTCGTATTTCAATACAATATTACCTTTATATAGTTTGAGCTATTTTCTTTTGCCGTCCCCTCAACGGCAAAAGAAATAATATTTCACTCTGCGGCCTTTGCGTCTCAAGCGAAGCGGGCGGTGAAACAATATAAAAAAATACGTAATCGAACTTACGAATTAGAGCACTAAGAGGGTGCATTCTAAAAAAAATATCTACCGCGCGCGCCAATAAAAGTCAAGAAACGAAAAACGAAAAACAGGCCTTGATTACCAACTTTTAAGCTGTTATTAATTATGTTTCAGTTATCTTGGGAAATACACGCGCCGACGCGGCCAGAAGGATTGTAACTTATTGAAAACTAAAAAGAAAAAAATTACATTATGGCTGATTGTGCTGGGGTGTTGTTGTGTCCTTTTGGCAGCCGGATGGTTATTGCTGAAGCGGTTGGAAGGTGAAAAACCGGCAATCATGCTCGAGCTTTCCTCTGGGCATTTAAATTTGTCTCAGACAATTTCAGTCACGGTGTCTGATGCAAACAGCGGTCTTCGCAGGATATGGATCGGACTTGTAAAAGACAAAAAGGAGGTTGTTTTATTAGATAAAAATTTTCCGGCCACAGGTTTTTCCGGCCACGGGAAGATCCACGAAGCGACTTTCAAGATCAAGATCGAGCCCAAGGAAATCGGCATAACCGACGGCAAAGCAATTTTGCGAATGGTTGTTCGCGATTTTTCCTGGCGCAAGTGGTGGCGCGGAAACCGTACATATATAGAAAAGGATGTTACCATTGATACCAGGCCGCCCCAGATAGATCTTCTGACCAGGGTCCACAACCTGAGCCAGGGTGGGGCAGGGCTTGTTATCTTCAGGATATCAGAACCTTGCACAGTGCAAGGAGTTTACGTCGGAGAAAATTTTTACCCGGGGCATGCGGGATATTTTAAGGATCAAAATATAATAATAGCGTTTTTTGCTCTCAATTATAAGCAAGGTCCCGCCACCGAGGTATTTGTTAAGGCAACAGATTATGCCGGTAACGACGGCAGAACCGGTTTTCCTCATTATTTTAAACGCAAAGCCTTTAAAAAGGACGTGATTAAGATTTCCGACAGGTTTTTGAATTGGAAGATGCCGGAATTTGACGTTAAAACGCCTTTGGACTCCAAAACACCCATGGTCGATAAATTCCTTAAAGTCAACCGCGATATCCGTATGGCCAACTATAGTCAACTCACACGGCTTTTAGTTAAGACCGATAACATCATCTACTGGGACGGTCCTTTTGGAAGGCTTCCGAAGTCAGCGCGAAGAGCGGGCTTTGCCGATCACCGCAAATATAAATATAAAGGTCCTGTTATCGACAAGCAGGTTCATTTGGGCATTGATCTGGCCTCTTTGGTCCATTCACCGGTACCGGCATCCAACAAGGGAAAAGTTGTGTTTGCAGGTTCCATGGGAATTTACGGAAGAACAGTCGTCCTTGACCATGGTTTTGGGCTGTTCAGCATGTATGCGCATCTGAGCGCTGTTAACGTCTCAGAGGGGCAAATCGTAGCAAAAGGTAAGATTATAGGCCGTACCGGAAGTACGGGCATGGCCGGCGGTGATCACCTCCATTTTGCTATGCTGGTTCATGATACGTTTGTAAATCCCGTTGAGTGGTGGGATGCAACCTGGATAAAGAATAATATCACAGCCAAAATAGAAGGTGTAAGTGACTTGAGACGCAAAGGGAGTAACCACAAATGACAGAACATAAAATTAACAAGACTTACCAGCAGATAAATGAAAGGATCAGATCCGGCGAGGCTGTTGTTGTTACTGCAGAAGAAATTATTGATATCGTTAAAAACGAAGGGCCGGTTGAGGCTGCCAGGCGTGTTGACGTTGTAACCACGGGAACGTTTGCACCCATGTGTTCATCCGGCGCTTTTATAAATTTCGGACATACCGTTCCGACCACCAAGGCTTCCAAGGTCTGGCTGAACAATGTTTCTGCCTATGCGGGCGTTGCTGCCGTCGATTGCTATATCGGGGTGACGGAGCCGTGTGAGGATGATCCCTTAAATAAAGTTTATCCGGGTGAATTCAACTATGGCGGCGGCCACGTAATCCAAGATCTGGCGGCAGGAAAGAAAATCCATTTAAAGGCCCAAGCGTATGGAACGGATTGCTATCCAAACCGCAAAATCGAAAAAGAGGTTACTTTGCGAAAACTTCCCAACGCCGTACTTTGTAATCCGCGCAACGCCTATCAGAATTATAACTGTGCTGTAAATCTAATAAATAAAACCGTTTATACATATATGGGCACTTTAAAGCCCAAGGCCGCCAATGCAAATTACTGTTCAGCGGGACAGCTCAGCCCGCTGTTCAATGATCCCTATTATAAGACCATCGGTCTGGGGACCCGCATTTTTTTGGGCGGGGCACAAGGGTATGTTACCTGGTACGGTACCCAGCATAAACCTGGGGCCAAGAGAACAAAAAGGGGGATCCCCCTGACGCCGGCCGGCACCCTTTGGGTCATGGGAGATCTGAAAAAAATGAGTCCCAGATGGCTGGTGGGCGCCAGTCTTCAGGGGTATGGCTGCTCAATGTCCGTAGGGTTGGGCATCCCCATCCCCATATTGAACGAAGAGATTGTGAATTACACGGCCGTATCGGATGAAGAACTATTTACCCAGATAGTCGACTATGGACATGATTATCCCAACGGAATTTCGAAAAGTTACGGGAAAGTCAGCTACGCTGAACTGAAAAGCGGGCATATAAAATTCAGAGGAGAAGAAATTCAAACAGTGCCGCTTTCCAGTATTGTCAGGGCGCGTGAGATTGCAGAAATATTGAAAGAGTGGATTCTAAAGGGCGAATTTTTAATAGGGGAGCCGCAGTTTACATTACCGTCATAGATACTGGATGCTGGATACTGATCACTGATAACTGACAACTGATCACTGATGACCGCTAACTGTTAACTGGCTACTAACCATGTCAGAGACTATAAGGACATTTATAGCGATTGAACTTCCTGAAAAAATAATTGATTCAATCAGCAGGATTCAGGAAAGGTTACAGCCCTATGGATTTAAAGTGCGCTGGGTTCGTCCGCAGAATATTCACCTTACCCTCAAATTTTTAGGTAACATCCAAAAGGTGCAGACCGAGAAGATCAGCCAGGCGATATTTGAATCAGCCCATGGGTTTGCACCGATATCGACAGCTGCAAAAGGGATAGGGGCCTTTCCGAGTATAAAGCGTCCCCGTGTGATCTGGGTGGGCCTTGCCGGACAAATCTACCAATTGCAGAAATTGCAAAAAATGCTTGACGAAAAGTTGGCGGTAAACGGTTTCCCAAAGGAGAAAAGAAAGTTTAAGGGACATTTAACCTTAGGTCGCGTCAAAAATAAAATCGACCCGCAAAGACTCTTAGAGGCTGTCAAAGAATTTGCAGGTTTTGAATCAGAGCCTTTTGTTACCGATAAGGTTGCTTTGTTCAAGAGCGAGCTGAAACCCGCCGGGGCTGTCTATACAAAATTGATGGAGACACATCTGATGAATTCGTAAAAAATCGAATTCATCACGTGTTTAGTGTTTAGTGTTTTATGTTTGGTTGTAATATATACTGAGATACCAAATTGTTAAATTCAAAACACTAAACACAAAACACTAAATACTAAATACACTTGTAAATTGATAAATTTTAGGCACTTCTTTTTAGGAGGATATCATGAGCATTTCACCGGAGAAGGAAAAGGCGGTCGATACCGCTATGGTTCAGATAGAGAGACAGTTCGGCAAAGGCTCTATCATGAAGCTGGGAAGCAGTCCCATTTTAGATGTGCCGGTCATACCGACCGGTTCGCTTGCTCTTGACAAAGCGCTGGGAATAGGGGGTCTTCCCAGGGGCAGGGTTATTGAGATTTATGGGCCGGAATCATCCGGCAAAACAACCCTGGCACTGCATGCCGTTGCCGAGGCCCAAAAAAAAGGCGGTATTGTCGCTTTTATCGATGCTGAGCATGCCCTGGACACTGCGTATGCCAAAAGACTTGGTGTTGATTGTGCCGAACTTTTGGTCGCTCAGCCTGATACCGGGGAGCAGGCCCTTGAGATTGCCGATATGCTGGTCAGAAGCGGTGCCATCGACATCATCGTCATCGATTCGGTTGCTGCGCTGGTTCCCAGGGCCGAAATTGAAGGGGAGATGGGAGATTCCCACATGGGGCTTCAGGCCCGGCTGATGTCCCAGGCATTAAGAAAGCTGACCGGGACTATCAGCAAAACCAAGACTTCGGTTATTTTTATTAATCAGATTCGCATGAAAATCGGTGTCGTCTTTGGAAATCCGGAGACAACCACCGGAGGAAATGCGCTTAAGTTCTATTCTTCGGTCAGGCTCGACATCCGCCGGACCGGCGCGATTAAAGAGGGCCAGGAGATTGTGGGAAATCGCACAAGAGTGCGTGTTGTCAAAAATAAACTGGCGCCTCCCTTTACGGAAGCCGAATTCGATATTTTGTATGGTGAAGGCATCTCGCAAATCGGCGACCTTCTTGATGTGGGTGCGGATGCCGGCGTGATAGATAAAAGCGGTTCCTGGTATTCATTCCAAGGGGAGCGAATCGGCCAGGGACGACAAAACGTAGTTAAATTTTTAAAGGAAAATGTAGATATCCACGATGCGGTATTGGCCAAGACCAGAGAAGCATTGGGACTTTCAAAAAGCACGGAGCAAAGCACAGAGCAAAGCACAGAGACTGACGAAT
>JAQYVG010000390.1 GCA_030145595.1 Desulfobacterales bacterium
AAGGAGCCCCCGGCCGGGCCCTTTATGTCTACCGCAAGCCTGACGTTGACTTCAGCGATTATGAAAAAGTACTGCTGGATCCCGTCATTTTCTATTGGAAGCATACCAACAGGATCGAGGAAGTGCCCGATGACGCTCAGATACTGACCGATAAACTTAATCGGCTTCTACGCAAAGAACTCTCGGAATATTACCAGATGGTCTCAGCGCCGGAAAAAAATACGATGCGAATGACGGTTGCTCTCACAGATGTAAAAAAAACGAGCACATATTTAGGTGCCGGCTATTTGGCACTGGCCAGCAAAAAGCTTTCGGAAACCGCTTTGGACACGCCCGCCCTGGTCGGCGAGGCCAGCGTTGAAATAAAAATAACCGATGCTGCCAGCGGTGAGATGCTTGCTGCGGTCGTCGACCGGCGCCTGGGCAGCGGGAAGATTGAAAAATCGGTATCTTCGTGGGAAGACGTATATAATATCTTTGATTTCTGGGCGGACATGATGGGATATCGCCTGTGCCGGGAATTCGGCAGAAAAGACTGCAAGCGTCCGCAAGAATAATTCCACCCCGTGAAAGCCGGAATAATTACTTCAGCTGGTAATAGCTGCAATGACGGTCATTGATATGAACACCAGGTATTTCGGCCTCCGCGGTAGGGATTCACTCCATACTCGATCTGCTCGCAATATCCGAAGGTCTGGAGGAAAAGACCGGTGAAGAGCGTCACCGCCTGTTCGTCCGGCTCACTGAAGAGCTGAGCAAAACGGTTACCTCGGTATTTATGGGGTTTCCGGACGGCCGTTTCATCCGGGGCAAGAAGACACCCCTGCCGCCGGGATACGACCCCCGGACCCGGCCCTGGTACCTGAGCGCCGTGAATCTTCCACCGGGAAAAAACAAAGGTGCCACGTGCCTACAAAGAAACAATTCTAATGTATCAGTTTTCCAAAAATAAGGAGTCATCGGTATGAGCGATATAGATATTTTATCAAAAATTTCTCTCTTTTCACTCATGAATAAAAGAGATTTGCGGCGAATAGCTAAATTGGCCCATCATCATTCTTTTAAAACGGGAAAGCTGATTGTCAGAGAAGGTGAGCGCGATGGCCGTTTATTAATCATCGTTTCAGGTGAGGTGGAGATCATAAAAGGTTTAGGGGGCCAGAACGAAAAGTCCTTGAGATTTCTCAGGTCCAATAATTATTTTGGTGAAATGGCACTGTTAGATGATTACGTTCGAACGGCAAGTGTTGTCGCCAGGGAGGACACAGAGCTACTTTCCCTGGATCAATGGAATATACGCGAGGAGATTAAGAAAAATCCGTCAGTCGCCATCGAACTGCTGCAAATGTTGAGTCGACGTATCCGCACGGCTGAAGAAAATCTGTGTTGACTTGAAAAATATATCCAGGCCATTGTGCCAGGTGTTATGATTACTACCTGCTAAAGTGAATTTTACTGTAAGTATCAGAGGTTGCGATGAAATTTTGCAGACAAATATTTGTAATTTGCACGCTGTTGATATTCATCACCGGCATATTTTTCCCTCAAGGGGCGGAGTGTATCAGCGTCCAAAAAGAAGAAGAATTATCCCGCGAGTTTTTATCCGTTGTTTTCAGATATTACAAAGTGATTGATACGCCGGTAATTGTAAACTACATAAATGACCTCGGCCAAAAAATTCTCTCGGAATTTCCTCCGCAGCCGTTTAAATACCATTTCTATGTAATACAAGAGGACAGCTTGAATGCGTTCGCCAGTCCGGCGGGCCATATTTTTGTCAACAGTGGATTGATACAGGCTATGGAGAACGAGGAAGAGTTGGCCGGGGTAATTTCCCATGAAATTGCGCATGCGTCTCTTCGGCATATATCCAAAAAAATCGAACGGTCAAAAAAAACATCAAAGGCAACCATGGCCGGTATGGCCGCCGGTATACTGCTCGCAATCGGCGGGGCCGGTGATGCCGCCGGTGCCGTCATCATGGGTTCAGCTGCAGCCGGTCAGACCTCTGCCCTCGCTCACAGCCGCGATGACGAGGCTGAAGCGGATCAGGTTGGGCTCGAGTATCTGAACCGCGCGGGCTATAGCGCAAAAGGGCTGCTTGTGGTGATGAAAAAAATGCGCGGCAAGGAGTGGTTCGATTCAAGTATAATCCCGACGTATATGCGAACTCACCCGGGTCCGGAAGAGCGGATGGTAAATATTGACATTTGGATAGCAAAGCATGAACAGGTTCAAACCAACTTCGATCCTTACCCTTTTCAAAGAACACATACATGGCTGGTTGCTTCCTACGGGGATAAAGAAGCAGCCTTGACACAGTTTCAAGCCGATGCTGCCAAACACCGCAAAAATCCACTGGCGCACTATGGTTACAGTCTCAGCCTGGCAAGAAACGGCAAATACGACGATGCCATCGATCAGATGAGAATGGCGCTTGGAATCAACGCCTTTGAGCCGTACTTTGTCATAGATCTCGGGCGCATCTATTTTATGTCCGGGCGATACCCGGAAGCATTGAATGTTCTGGTTTCGCTTGAAAGTTTAGCCCCAAACCATCCACGCAGACTTTACTATCTTGGTCTCACACAAATGAAAATGGGACGATATCAGGATGCTATCGATGCATTTGAAAAAACCATTCGCTTGTATCCTAATTATACTTCAGCATATCAAAATCTTGGCATGAGTTATGGGAAGCTGGACAAGTTGAGTTACGCCCATTATTACATG
>JAQYVG010000391.1 GCA_030145595.1 Desulfobacterales bacterium
CCGTGATGCTGACGCGATTGAAGCCTTTGGCCGTCAGATGGCGGCCGAAGTCAATGGGAACCAACCGTTTCCTGAATTCCACCATTGCCCTTACCTGGGCCTTGTCGGTGCTGAGCAAAGCCGTGTTGGCTGTATGCTACATCCGCTGGCGGATGGGAACAACGGCGCCGACTTTCGGGGCCTGAGTTATCACGGAGGCCTGGCCTGCCAGGCATATTTTTGCCCTTCCTGCAGCCGAAGTCCCAGGCTGCTCAAGGACCTGATCCGCCGTGCCGCCGCCGACTGGTATCACTACGGTCTGATTATTACGGAAGCCGATTTGCTGTGTACGCTATATGACCGGCTGCGGCTGCGGAGCGACGATGCTGTCGAAAGGCCGGACCTTGAAAACGGCAAGGCCTGCCTGGAGACAGGGGGCAAACTGCTGGACCTGAAAATCACCTGGCCTTTCCAGCCCAATCCCGTCACTGATCGGGTCAATTATTTTTTCAAAGACAACCTTTACGCCAAACCTGCCGTCTGTTATCGTGATGCCGCTGTATCTAAGTCCCGGCACCATGAAATTTTTAAAAGTCTCGTATCCACTTTTAGCACCGACGAGCAGCTGCAACAGGCCGAAACCATGATTGACAAACTTCTCGGTGAGATGGCTGCGGCACTGTTTAAGGGTGTGGAATATCGGATGCGAGGCCTAAAACGTCAACCATGTAAGACGTTTTTAAAGGAGTGAACCTGATGAAACTGACGCGGCGACATTTCATAAAAAGCTCACTCTTTCTGGGCGGCTCTCTGCTCCTTTCAGATTTTCCCCTCTATGCTGTGAATCGAAAAGATCTCCAATGGTATCCTGCCTATGGAAAACTGGAACAAAAAGGTAAATTGGCCCGGAGAGTTGAAGAGGCCTACTCAATCTTAGAGGAATGCGAGCTTTGCCCCCGGCAGTGCGGAGCAGACCGGCTCAATGGTGAAGAAGGCTTCTGCGAAGCATCGGCCAGGCTGATGGTCTATTCCGCCAATCCTCATTTTGGTGAAGAAATATCGCTGGTGGGAAAAGGAGGATCCGGCACGATTTTTTTTTCAAAGTGTAATTTACGCTGCGTATTCTGCCAGAACTGGCCTATTGCTCACAAGGGATATGGAAAAGAGATTCGAGATGATGATCTGGCGGATATGATGCTACATCTTCAAAAGATCGGCTGCCATAATATCAACCTGGTTACGCCCACCCACGTCATGCCGCACATAGTCAATGCTGTCAGAATCGCTTTTAAGAAAGGGCTGCGTCTCCCTTTAGTATACAACACCAGCGGTTACGAGAGCTTTGAAATCTTGAAAATTTTAGACGGCATCGTGGATATTTATCTGCCGGATATGAAGTTTATGGATGCCGATCAGGCCGAAAAATATTTGGGTGAGGCTTCCGATTATCCTGAAATGTCACAGCAAGCGGTTCTCGAAATGCACCGGCAAGTCGGACTGCACCGGGCCGACAGCAGGGGGATCGCTGTCCGCGGACTGATGATCCGGCACCTGGTAATGCCCAACCGGGTTGCCGGTACCGATAAATTTATCAAATGGGTGGCTGAAAACCTTCCAAAATCAACTTATGTCAACCTCATGCATCAATACTTTCCGGAATACAAAGCCTTTGACTATCCGGATATCTGGCGCCGCATTAACGTTCAGGAATATCTGGAGGCCATGCGTTGGGCTGACCAATACGGCCTGACCAACTTAGATTCCGGGTCGATCAAGATCAGGAAGCTTTATGAAAAACAAAAATTATAGCGGTAGATATATCCAGCCGGCTTCTGAATTTTTAAAAAAGGAGGTAAACTATAACTATGAAAGCATTTCAGGATTACTACCCCGATGATTTGAGTCACTGCTACGGTTGCGGGCGCTTAAATGAGCACGGCCTGCACATCAAAAGTTACTGGGACGGCGAAGAGAGCGTTTGCGTTTTTCAGCCCGGGCCTTATCATACTGCCACTCCGGGTTTTGTTTACGGCGGAATGATTGCGGCACTTGTGGATTGCCACGGAACCGGCACAGCCGCGGCGGCGGCATATCGAGCCGAGGGCAGGGAGATGGGTACGCAGCCGTCTTTTCGCTTTGTGACGGCATCTTTGCATGTCGATTACCTGCGGCCAACCCCCATTGACGGCAAGCTGGAACTGCGGGGACACGTAAAGGAAATCAAGGGTCGTAAAGTAGTGGTTGCTATTGAGCTGTCGACTCAGGGAACGGTATGTGTTCGCGGTGAAGTTGTAGCCGTGCAGATACCGCCGGACATGATGCCGCAATAGAAATAAAAAGGTAACCGTTCACGGGTTCTGGGTTCAGGGTTTCCGCCTTCGCCGGGCTACGGCGCGACAAGCAGGTTTCAATGGAACGCGGATAACACAGATTAAAACGGATCTACACAGATACAGATAAAATAATATAAAATCCGTGGGAATCCGCAAAACCCGTGTCATCTGTGTTCTACCTAAACTGATTGGTTCCAGGTTCTGGGTTCAGGGTTCACGGGTTCAGCCGCTTACGCTGAAGCTACGTCGCTATAAGTAGTCATCCAGAATTTTTTCAAGGCGATCAAGGTATCCGCCGTAGAAATGGTCGGCGCCCTCGATAACTTCAAAGCGGGCTTCGGGATTCCAGGAGGGAAGCAGCGTTTTTATCTGCTCGGCGGGCGCAATCTGATCCCGGCTGCCGGTTACAACCAGTTTCAG
>JAQYVG010000392.1 GCA_030145595.1 Desulfobacterales bacterium
AGGCAAAAAATAGAGAAACCATCTGGGAATCCTGTTATAATGGGATGTCGACAAAAACAATCCATAAAACAGGAGGTGCCCAGATGGTAAAACAACGAAAAAAGTATAGCAAGAAAAAGCGCACAGGTAAAGGGTTTAAGAAAAACACCGCTAAGGCCAGAAAAATCAATGCTTCAACGCCAGTAGAGACTTGTTCTGAGCAGCTAAGCCCATTTGGCGGGCTTTTGGCATTGGTGAAATTTTTCGATTTGGTCAAATTTGAAGAAATTTTCAACTTCACCTATCAAGCGCCTCGCCGTAAGCCCAAGCTGGGCCATTATTCTATGATGACCGGCATTCTAATGCTACTGTTTATAGGCTTTAACCGCATATGGCATTTTACCTATGTTCGATTGGATGCCATGCTTTGCGGAATTTTTCGATTAACTCAATTGCCGGTAGCCAGCACCTTTTGGCGCTATGTTGATAGTTTAGGGATAAACCAAGCTAACTCATTGCTGAACCTGATGAGCAAACTGCGAGAACGAGTTTGGCAACAGTGCGGGCTTTATTATTTTAAAATTCGTATTGATGTGGATACAACGGTTGAAACCTTGTATGGGAACCAGCAAGGCGGCCGTAAGGGCCATAATACAAAGAACCGAGGCAAAAGGGGCTACCGCCCCATTCTTTGTTTTATTTATGAAACCAGAGAATATCTTATCGGTAAGCTGCGCAAGGGAGATACGGTTAGCGGTAAAGAGGCAGCTGCTTTTGTAGCCAAGATCCAAGCTCATATTCCTGGCTGCGTCCAGGAAGTTTTACTGCGTGCAGATGGTGAATTTTTAAGCTGGGCAAGTGTTGACGCCTTATCAAAAGCCGGTTACGAATTTATCATCGGCAATAAAGGTTGCAAGCCGCCCTTTGATCCACAGACATGGTACCGGCCATGGAAACGCAAGAATATCCAATATAATAGCTGTATATACACACCGACAGGCTGGAGTAGACCTTGTCGTTTTGTGGCGATGAGAATTCCGAAAGAAGAAACTGTGCCGGCTGAAAAAATGATACAGTGCAAGCTATTTGAGGATGATCGATATAAGTACCGCATATTTTGTACAAATATAGGCAGAAAGCCACATGAGATCATTGACGAGTATGACAAACGGGCAGATGTAGAAAATTTGGTTGGAGAAGCTAAGCGTGAGGGTTTGGATGCAATCCCTTCGGGCAAATTTAAGAACAACTATGCCTTTTTTCAAATAGTGATGCTGGCCTATAATATTTGGCGTTATTTGAAAATCATGGCAAATGAAAGCATGAAAGGAGCTCAGACAGATACTACCACCAGTAGCCCACACGGATTAAAAGGTATTATGAACAATACAATAAGGATTGCTCGTTTAAAGCTTTTATACCTAGCCGCCAAAGTCGTTATAGATTCCAATGTGGACAAGGTCAAATATTCCGTCCATGATACCAGAACGCCGGGGATGTTACACTTCCTAAAGTTTTTAGACAAAGCGCGACAGAAAGCAAGACCGTGGGAAGAAGATAGTATTTGGCCATACCGTTTTGCTGTTCAATAATCCGTGCAAGAAATTTCTTGCACGGAAATATTTAAATGAAATATCGGATAATTATCGTGGGTGAAATAAATGAGTTTCTGTTAAAAAGTAGTACTTTTGGAAGTATTTGTTGACCGGTTCAGTGATGTGAGCATGATGGTGATATAAAGAATAAAATGCCGCACATAGCTCACAGAGACGATTTACGTGCAAAATTCAGGTATTAATTGTAATCGGGAAGAAACGAGTTGACTTAATCTGGTTGTAGCGGTGGAATATATTTTAGTTCAATTTCCTCTGGCATCCTGTTCTCTACTTTTGACAATTTTTCTTCTAATTTCGTAATTTCTTTTTGTACAATATCAATTCTATCCTTCACGGAATTTAGTTTGCGATTTACCTCATTTAAACTTTGGGCATTATCCCTTACTTCTGTATAGAGTTCACTTAATCTCATAAGTTCGATCAAATTTTGTTGTAATTTGCGACGCAACTTTAATGCAATTTTAGTTCTATCGTGACGCCAAATGAGAAAACTCCAGATCCCACCACATCCTATAATTAAAACAACAATAATATTTATTAATGTAGTTGTGTCTATTTCCATGTTTTCTCCTACGATGTTATCCTTTGTGGTAGCTATAAGCCAAACTGGGTTTTAATGACGCTTATCTATGTCCTCACCTTCCGAAATTTGAAGATTTATAACCAAAATCAAAGTTGTGATTTCTTACCAATATTTGGAGTATAAGATTGTTTAACAGGTGTTGTGATATCTGTAAAGATTTTAGGATTGAAATTCCTGCGATAAATAGCAGTAAAGCGGCAATAGGGCTCATTTGCGATAAGTTGGAGATATCTGAAATCTTAACGTTGAGGTTCAGAAGGCGTGGCTTTTTGCGGTCTGCTGGAATCTTTTGTTCGGATTTATAAATATATATACTTCCAACTTTCATGGCCTACAAAACATTCAATTTTTGGTGTCGGGTCTTAGGGGCAAACCTCGATTATTATAATATAAATTCGGTTCATTTTTATGGGGGCGATATGTGTCGATTTCTCATTTCAATTAGTGTAAGTTTTTTTTCTTTTTTTAGCTCATTCCAATTATCTGGTATATACAGATGGCCCCAAAGATTGAAGCCGTTTCTGGGATAGTATCCGTTGTATATATC
>JAQYVG010000393.1 GCA_030145595.1 Desulfobacterales bacterium
AACCGGCAAAATGGCTGGAACAACTGGAGGACCTGTTGGCACAGTAGGTGCATTAACATTGGCATTTCCTGCTTGCAAACTAGTCGTAATTGCAGGTGCATTGACATTGATAGGATCGTCATTGTCTCCGGAGCCTGGTGGATCAGTATCTGCCATGATAGAAAAATGGAATAAACTTGAATTGTCTCGCGAATGACTTCAATGTATTCCAATAGGATCTAGGATTCTTTATTCAGTATTAACAAACAAAGAGATTTGGGCTCATAACCTGCTGTGGTATTCCTTGTAATCAATGGGATGCTTGATGTACTTTGGTATCACTTGAAAGGTATCCGAGATGGGAAATTAGAGGAGTCTTCGGAGGCATCAATTTCAGAGTCTTCGGAGGCATCAATTTCGGAGTCTTCGGAGTCTTCGGAGGCATCAATTTCGGAGTCTTCGGAGTCTTCGGAGGCATCAATCTCGGAGTCTTCGGTGTCTATCACATTGGCTTCTTGGGCTCTTTGCCATTTTTCTTCTAAATAACGCTTGTTGATGATCCCAAGTCCATGACGAGCCAGCTTTTCGCCTCCAAACTTAAGGTAAACTGATAATGTATTTTGGATGTCAACATTGTTTTGTAGTTCATCAGGGGCCAATTTCAGTAATTGCTGAAACTGATCGTGCAGATCGTCGGGAAGATTCAATCGCTTTGCCATTATTATCACCTTATTACGGTTTTATATGTTTGCTTCTTCGATAATCCCGTAAGAAGCATTTAACAACGACGGAAAACAAGTAAGTTTGATAATAAATCATGAAAGCAAAAAGTAAAGTCTTTATCGCATAAAATTGATAAAAAATTTAGATCTACCGGCTCATTTATCCCGGGTCAATCAAAGTCTAGTTGGGATTCATACGATGCCTTAGTTTTTTAATAATTTTATCTCACGCAAAGGCGCAAAGCCCGCAAAGTTTTATCTTTTTTACATTGCAAGCTTTGCGCCTTTGCGTGAAAAATTTAAAAGTATGCTTATTATTCAAGATTCATCTTAGCCGTACTTGATATATTATCCAAACTTGTTTAAAGTGTAATCCCTATGGAACCTATATACATTATTGCGTTAATCAGTTTTTTATTAGGAGTTTTCGGTTTTATCATTACACAGTTCTGGATTCGACCGATTTTACGGTATCGCAAATTAAAACACCGGATTGTTTCAGACTTGAAATGGTATTTGGAAGCACAAAGGCATGAGATCAAAGACAAAATTGCCCGGGAACAAATCAGAGCCAGGGGTGAAATCATACGGGGCCACGGCACTGCGCTGACGGACTGTTTCAGCTATGACCTGCCGCCCTGGTACAAACTGCTCCTGGAAAGTCGCCATGAATCACCCATAGATGCTTCCAAACATCTTTTGGCGCTGGCCAATATCCGCAATTCAGAACATGGGGAACGCCGTTTGGAAAAAATAACCAATTCCCTGAAAATAAAATTCTAATTTTTTTTTCGATTTAACCTGATCCCCGACACCTGACCCCTGAACAGGTATAAAAACTTTATGTCGCAATATATTACTAAATTTGATAAATATTCATAAAAGGGAATTTAACAATAAGGGCAAAAAGGATAAACAAAATGACTGCACAAGATCTTAATCCTGGGCATCTATTGGAAATTTCAGGAAGATTCTGGGAAACGTGTACACTGCATGCCGGGGTCAAACTCGATGTTTTTACAATTATCGGCGACGAGCAGCTTGCTTGCGAAGATGTGGCTCGACAGCTGAGCGGAAATAAAAGGGCCGTTGAAATGCTCCTTAACGCCCTTGTTGCCATGAAACTTTTGAGCAAAAGCAATGATCGATATGCCAACACTCCTTTAAGCCAGTCTTTTCTTGTTAAAGGCTCACCCCGTTATGTCGGCCATATCATCATGCACCATCATTATCTGGTCGATTCCTGGGCACAGATGGATGCAACGGTTCTGTCCGGCCAACCGGTAAGAACCAGAGCTTCTGATGGAGATGACCAAAGGCGTGAAAGTTTCCTGATGGGTATGTTTAATATTGCCATGAATCTGGCCCCTGTGATCGTACCGTTGATCGATCTTGGCGGCCGACGGCATCTCCTTGATCTGGGCGGAGGTCCCGGTACTTACGCCATCCAATTTTGTCTGCACAATCCCCGCCTCAAGGCCACGGTTTATGATCTGCCGACTACCAGGCCTTTTGCTGAAACAACCATTGCTAAATTCGATTTGACAGACCGTATCGATTTTATGGACACAGACTACCTCGAAGAAGAGATTGAAGGCAGCTATGACGTAGCCTGGTTGTCCCATATTCTGCATGCAGAATCCCCCGAAGACTGCCGAAAAATCATCGACAAGGCGGTTTCCGTTTTGGAGCCGGGAGGTATGGTTCTGATCCACGAATTCATTCTTGACAACACCATGGACGGGCCGCTCTTTCCGGCCCTTTTTTCTCTGAACATGCTCCTGGGAACACCGGCCGGCCAGTCCTATTCCGAAAAGCAGCTTATGGATATGCTTGCAGAAGCGGGTGTCGGGGAACTTAGACGTACATTTTTTGAATCTCCTAATGATTCTAGTGTGATTGCCGGTATTGTCAAATAGTTTCCATCCATAAATGGCTATTTTTCCGATGAGCGGCGTTCTCTCTCCGAGGCGTAGGCTCTACGAGCCGGAGGCCGCGGGTTTCCGCCCTCTTGTCCCGCA
>JAQYVG010000394.1 GCA_030145595.1 Desulfobacterales bacterium
AATGGGAGTTATTGTACTACCCGGCCGGGTCACGGCACCGGGATCCATCTTCTCCAACAAGGGGTCGACCTACCAGATGCTGCAAGATGCGGGGCAAGAAGACCTGCTGGCACGGTATGTAACCGTGCCGGCATCGCAGATGAACACATCCCGGGTGGTTGCTTCTATTTTGGATAATGTCGATAAATTTTCCGGCGCATGGAATACGCGCCGCTTCTTTGTGAAACCGGTCACAGGCGGCAGCGGTGTGGGTGGGTTCCGGATATCGCTTACGGACAGAGGGTATTTTGTCCCCGACCTTTCCAAGGTCACCGGGGATGCTCTGGAAATTCAGCCCATACACCTGGATTTGGATCCGCATGATGACCGTCGGCTTGACGAGCTTTTATGGATCTTTTCCCTGTTTTCAGCCGACCCTTACTACCGCAAACAATACATGTGGTTGGATTTGGAAACGCTCAAGGATCGCTACGGAACCGGCGACGATCGCGAAGCACTCCGGCAGCACCTTTTAAAGACCGGGGCTGTCCATACCGACGGAGCCCAAGAGAGAAGCCTTGATCGCGCCGGCATGCAGGCCAAACTTGAAGAGGCCATTCGGCGCTACGAAGAGTATTTTTCCAAGCGCTATGATCCTGTATTCTGCGAGCATATCGACTTCGGGGCCTGGGGCCTTAGAGTTCACTATCGCCTCACCAGGCGGGGCATACAATTAGAGTGCATATATGCCAGAATTTTTCAGTTGGCCCTGACCGAGGAAGGGGTCAGTTATGTCGGTTCCGACAACATTTCCAACAAGCATACCGGCGTGCTCGAAGCTGTACGCCTTACTCCCATAAAAGAAGTCATGGTCAATACCGTCGGGGGCCATGCTGCTTTCCTGGATCTTCTCAAAAGAGGCGGCCTGGCCGCTTTGGAGCTGATCTCTACCCAGCAGTCCGATTTGCGCCGACGCATCCCGGTGCGCTGCCAGATTGACATTGCACCCATAGATGGTAAAATAGGAGAAGGCAACGCCGACACAGCGCGCGGGCAGGCCCTGGGGACGCGCTGGTCCAGTTTTACCGCCGACATGCGCGAGTGGTTCCAGGACTGCTTAAGACATTACTCACTACGCAAATCGAACAACGAGCAAAGTTGATTTGCGGGATTATAGAAGTTACTATAAATATGTTCCGATTGATTCGCTTCGGGGCAATGTCCGTTGATAATTGTCAGTTGTCCGTAGTGCAGGATAGAAAATGATGCAAATTCAAGTAGATGTGAAAGTGCCATCGTTGATACCTAGTATGTAGCCATTGATCAAAAAAAGATCAGTGTCACGGTTTCTGCAGGGGGGACCATGGCAAAAACGGATGACACCGTGGAAGAGCTTGTCAAACGGGCGGATGAGCTGATGTTTAAAAGTAAAGCGGCCGGGCGCAACTGTTTGACGATCTCTTGACTCAAGCCTCTCACAAACCATAGAGGCACAGACAATGCGTTCTGGAACCTCCCGGCAACCCCGCTTGGAGGGATTTCCGCAGATAATGTAAGATCACAAGATATTGATTTGCCCGTTTCAATTCAGGCCTGCAGATAAGTGTCTGCTCAGCCAGGATACGAGTTGCGTATCAATTGATCCGATGCCACACTCAGATATAGAAATTTCTTTTCACGCCCGCATTTTCAGATATAGCTCCGTACAGAGACGAGGCGCAACATCATGGAAAAGCTGTTGAGGCGGAGAGGGTGAAAAGGTCCATTCTCAAAGGGTGAGTTGACTGTGGAGATAGCGGACTTATTACCTAACGTTGAAATGTTTGAGGGTCTTACGGACCGACAAGTAAAGAGGGTGGCGAATCTCTTCGAAGTACGCACATTTCAACAGGATGAGTTTCTTTTTATTCAAGGGGATAAAGCAGACCACTTGTTCGTGGTCATGGACGGCTTTTTTGAGGTGATTGTGAGAGGAAGCAAAAGTTCTCAGGAGCGCGTTATTGTCTCCGATGGAATGGGACAGTCCATAGGAGAAATTTCATATATGGACCGGGGCAATCGATCTGCCAGTGTACGTGCTGCTTCGTCTAATGCAACGGTGGCCGTTGTCTCATTTGAGGCTTTTAAAATCCTATGCAAAGCCCATCCGAGAATTGGTTACCGGATCATATGGAACATTGCCGCTGATCTAGCATTCAGGCTAAGAGAACAAGGCCGGCATTTCTGAAAACCCGGAAGATATTCAATATGCGCTTTACCCAACCAGATCAAGCATGCCGGCTCAACTGCTTTTTAGATGACCCTAAAGAGTTCTACAGGATTTTTCTTCCCTTTAACGTTGACTGCCGGCAACTTTTCCAGGGCATAATAATCGGTAATCCTGTCTCTTGTTGCTGCACTGATCAGGATATCGGCACCTAATTTCTTTGTTAAACCCTGGATTCGTGAAGCCAGGTTCACCGTATCACCCACAAAATCATAGGCTAGGCGCTGGGGACTCCCGATATTTGCCGCAACAACAAGGCCGCTGTGAATGCCAATTCCATGGTTGAGCCGGGGGTAGTCCTGCCGCTCAAGTTTTTCGTTTACCACCTCTAAAAGACTTCTCATGTCGAGAGCAGCCTCTAATGCGTATCGTGGGTGATCCTTGAGTGGCAGCGGCGCGCCGAAGACGGCATATATCTCGTCACCAACATACCGAAGAATGGAGCCCCGGTGTCGTTGAATTGCAGGGGCCATCTC
>JAQYVG010000395.1 GCA_030145595.1 Desulfobacterales bacterium
ATGGGGTCAGAAGAAATGGGGTCAAATGGGGTCATCAAAACAATTTACATGATCAATTAATAAAGGATGGAAATGTTTAGCACAGAATTTCTAATAACATCACTGGTTGTAGTTCTGATACCTGGAACAGGAGTAATATACACGGTGTCAACCGGACTTTTTCATGGCTGGCGAGCAAGCATTGCAGCAGCTTTTGGATGCACAACAGGAATTATCCCGCACTTATCAGCAAGCATACTTGGATTATCTGCAATACTTCATATGAGCGCTCTTGCTTTCCAAGCTGTGAAATTTGCAGGTGCCGCCTATTTGCTCTACCTTGCTTGGGCAATGTGGCGTGAAACAGGTTCCTTAAAATTCAATTCACCTACAACCCAAAGTGGCTTATGGCAAATCGCAACAAGGGGTTTCTTGATCAATATTCTTAATCCCAAACTATCGATATTCTTCTTGGCCTTCTTACCGCTTTTTGTCTCCCCAAATGCGTCATCGCCAACCTTTCAAATGATCATTCTCAGCGTTATGTTCATGGCTATGACGCTAATCATTTTTATACTTTATGGTATTTCGGCAAATGGGGTTCGTAGATACGTTGTTAACTCTCCAAGGGTAATACTATGGTTGCAACGCTCATTTGCCGCCACCTTTGCCGCCCTCGGCGTTAAGCTTGCGATGACTGAACAATAAAGACAGCACAACAGAAAAGGGTATTAATTAGTGTCCATCCACGCAAATAAGTATCTGTAATGAATAAAAAAAAGCGCATTTTATAGTAGACAAAGCTTTCTTTTGGTAGTATAAACAAAAGAGCAAACAATTGATAATACTATCAATAATAAGAAAGGAGCCACTACAAAATGCGCAAAAAGAGCGAAAAACAGATGCCGTTGATGCCGCCAGAAATTGATCATCCTCAAGCTGAAGAGGTGAGCGCCATAAGTCGCATTCTGGATAGCAACCCTATCATCTATGATTTGGTGATTCAAGATCTTTCTCCTCGAAAAGCGAAGTCCAAAGCCGGAGCCAGAGGAATGACCGCCGAACAGGTGATTCGGGCAGCCATCGTAAAGCAGATGTTTGGTTTCAGCTATAAAGATCTTGCCTTTCATCTCATGGACTCCGTGAGCCTGAAAAGATTTTGTCTTATCGGTATTGCTGATAAAGGGTTTAAAAAATCCGTGCTCTGTAAAAACATCAAAGCGATATCGCCGGAGACCTGGGAAGCTGTCAACCGCTGTATCGTGCGATTTGCCAAAGAAGAAGGCATTGAAAAAGGTCGTCAGGTTCGCATTGATTGCACGGTGGTTGAATCCAATATCCACGCTCCCTCCGATTCAGCTCTGTTATGGGATTCGGTCAGGGTGCTGGCTCGCATATTGACAAAAGCCAAAGAGTTATTTCCCCGATCCGGTATTCTGTTTCAAAATCATACACGCCGAGCCAAGCGTCGCATGCTGGGTATTCAGTACGCCAAGAATAAAAAGCAGCGCAAGCAGCATTATATTGATTTACTCAAAGCTGCCCGCTGTACTGTGGATTACGCCCGTAACGCCATTGTTGTTTTACAATACAATCAAGATGTTGTAGCCATGGCTCTGTCCGACGATCTCAAGCAAACTGTAGAATTGGCGCTTCGCGTAATTGACCAGACCGAAAAAAGAGTACTTCATGGCCAGTCGGTGCCGGCTTCTGAAAAAGTTGTATCGATCTTTGAATCTCATACGGATATCATCGTCAAAGATCGCCGGGACACATTTTACGGTCATAAAGTGTGCCTTTCTGGTGGTCGATCGAACCTCATTACCGATTGCACTATTGAAGACGGCAACCCTGCCGACAGTCAATTGGTAGAAAAAATGCTGAATCGACAAAATGAGATTTATGGTCAGTACCCGCTCAAGGCAGCCTTTGACGGCGGATTTGCCTCAAAGGAAAATCTCGAGACCGCCAAAGGCATGAAAATAAAAGATGTCTGCTTTGCCAAGAAACGCGGTCTTCAAGTTGAAGACATGTGTCGCAGTCAGTGGGTTTACAACCGGCTGAGACGCTTTCGCGCCGGCATCGAGGCCGGCATATCATGGATCAAAAGGTGCTTTGGCTTCGCACGATGTACCTGGAAAGGTTTGCGTTCCTTCAAAAGTTATGTCTGGGCCTCGATTGTATCTGCAAATCTTTTAACCATAGCTCGAAAACAACTATCATAGAAGTCTTGAAAAACTACTGTGGCCCCTAAACAAATAGGAGTACTGTTTTTAAAAAAAGCCTTTAATGAGAAAATTCTCATTAAGTAGACGATAACGGCTGGCAGTTTAGATTAAAACTGCTCAACGCTTATTTTTTAAGTTTTTCATAAGGCGAAATATGCCGATTTATGGACAGGAACTAATTAGGCCGGAGACTTCAGTTGTCAATATTCATAAAAAAAAGCACAAGATGTTGTAGCTTGCCTTTTCATGACTGAACTGGTGATACATTGAGAATATATGCTAAAAACCCTGCCTTTAAAAACTTGTGTTTACTTGCCAAAACCACAGGTTCAAGCATTTCAACTTCTAGTACATATATCCTATTTCTTACAAAATTGCAAAAAAGGCAAATCCGATGAAATGGATTTGCCCTTTTTGAAAAACGATATCACAGGTTTTGAACCCACTGTTAAAACTTTGGATACATAGCAGGTATCAACGGTTGGATAATATGAAAGGCAG
>JAQYVG010000396.1 GCA_030145595.1 Desulfobacterales bacterium
GACGTTCTTCAGCTTAAGCATCGATCTCCTCTCCGAGGTACGCCTTTATCACGGCAGGATTGTTTCTTATTTCTTCGGGTGTGCCCTGAGCGATCTTCTTGCCGTAATCGACCACAAAGATTCGGTCGGACAGGCTCATGACCAGCTTCATGTCATGTTCGATCAGCAGAATGGAAATCTTTTCATTATCCCGAATCCATAGGATCAGGTCGTCGAGGTCCTTTGTTTCCTGGGGGTTCATGCCTGCAGCCGGTTCGTCAAGAAGGAGGATAAACGGTTCGGTTGCCATGGCCCTTGCGATTTCCAGGCGCCGCTGGGCACCGTATGGCAGATTCATGGCAAGTTCATTGATGAATTCTGTCAGGCCGATTTTTTCGAGGATGATGTAACTTTCCCTGACAACCTCTTTTTCTTCTCTGCGGGTTGAGCGGCCCCTAAAAATAGCTCCCGCGATGCCGGCTGACATACGGCAGTGCCGGCCGATCATCACATTTTCCAGAACCGTCATGTTCTGAAACAGGCGAATGTTTTGGAATGTACGGGCCAGGCCCCGTTCCGTTACATGGTTCGGTTTAAGGCCGTTTAAACGTTCTTGCTTTTTCCCCGGAGGTGAAATAATCATCTCACCCGTCGTCGGGGAATGCAGACCCGTAATGCAGTTGAAAAAAGTGGTTTTGCCTGCGCCGTTGGGTCCGATCAGAGCGGCGATCTCCCCTTCAACGACGTCCAGGTCCAGGCTGTCCAGCGCCCGGAGTCCGCCAAAATCCATGGTCAAATTTTTAACTTCAAGTATCGGTCCCATTTATCGCATGTTTCTATTATTATTTTGAAAACCTTCGAATTTATATTTCCGACGCACATCGCTAATGATGCCGCCGGGGCGAAAGACCATCATGAGCACCAGCATGGCTCCGAAGAGCAACATCCTATATTCGGAAAAAGCCCTGAGGTATTCCGGCAGAAGGATCAGTACAAGCGCACCAATAATAACGCCCGTGATCGATCCCATGCCGCCCAGCACGACAATACAAAGAACATTAATCGATTCCCAGATGGTAAAGCTGGCCGGGTTGATAAAGGTGGTCTTAGCAGCAAAGATGGCACCGGCCATCCCTGCCCATGTCGCGCCAAGGGCAAATGCATTCAGCTTTGTCGCCCGCTTGTCGATGCCCATGGCCTGGCAGGCAACCTCGTCCTCGCGCAGGGCGATCCAGGCCCTGCCGATCCTTGAATCCTGCAGGCGATTGACGATAAAAATAGTAAAAATTACCATTCCGATCATGATGTAATACAAATATATGGTTGCATTCTGAACGGAAAAATGAATACCGAAAAATGAGGGGCGTGAAATATTTGCGATTCCGCTGGGCCCGAAAGAAAATTCATTCCAGTTTTCTAAAATCAGCCGTATAATTTCACCAAACCCCAGGGTGACAATGGCCAAATAGTCTCCACGCAAACGCAGCACGGGAAAACCGAGTATGATCCCGAAAAGCGCCCCCAAAAAGGCGGCGATGGGAAGGACCGTCCAAAATCCCAGGCCGTAGTGGTAATTCAGAAGTGCGTAGGCATAGGCACCCACCGCATAAAAGGCCACATACCCGAGATCCAGCAGACCGGCAAGCCCCACAACGATATTAAGGCCCAGTCCGAGCATAACATATATCAGGCCCGTGACCATGATATTGGTTTGATACAAAGAGAATATAAAAGGGTACACCAGGGCAAATACGGATAGGGCAATCAATGCCGGAACGAAAAGTTTGGGTTCTTTTAAGATTCGCCGGGTCAAGGGTATTGTGTCGATTTCTCCTGCTTCAGCCTTTTTCTTGCCCGCTTCCTGTTGTTTTATGAAATAGCGCCATACAAAACTGAGTGCGAAACTTCCAACCCCTATCAGCAGCATGTTTTTCCAGCGCCACTCGATAACATTTTCCACGGTGTTGACCCGGATAACCATTATCGGAAAGGTCAAAAACATGAACCAGATGGAAATCAAAAATGATTTTCTTATTTCTTGAGCGCTAATCAATCCGTAAATCCCAACCCGGATAAACCGGAAAAGAAAAAATACCACGAAAGCACGAAAGTACGAAAATTATAGTACTAATTTAAATTGGTTCGATTGGTTTTATTAGTTTTATTTGTTAACCAACCAAACCAATGGAACCAATTTAACCAATAAAACTGAATCATTAAGGTTTTAGGTTACACCTTCTCTGTGTCTGTCCGCCCCAGAATTCCTGCCGGTCTGAAAATCAGGATAAAAACCAGGATTAAAAAGGCAAAAACGTCTTCATAGTCGCTGGAGACATACCCGGTAAAAAAGCTTTCCGTCCAACCCAGGACAAGGCTCCCCAGGACGGCACCGGGGATGCTGCCGATTCCGCCAAGTACCGCCGCAACAAACGCTTTGATCCCCGCGATAAAGCCCATATAAAAATTGATCTGGCCGATATGGGAGGCAATCAACACGCCGCCTATGGCCGCCGTTGCAGAGCCGACCACAAATGTGACGGAGATGACCCGGTCCACATCCACCCCCACCAGCATGGCCATATCCCTGTCCTGGGCGGTTGCCCGCATGGCTTTCCCGATTCTGGTGAACTTGATCATAAGCGTCAGCAGAATCATGACCGTCGTCGTTGTGACCAAGATAACAATCTCCGATGAACTGATGATA
>JAQYVG010000397.1 GCA_030145595.1 Desulfobacterales bacterium
CGTCCTTCTGCTTGTTCATGTGCTAACACCTTGATTCCTGGTGGCGCTAGCGGCGTTTTTTCAAAGTTGCCAAAACTTTATTTAGCCTGTCATGTCCACTATTCATTTATATGGTTATGGTGCACTTTGAATTTGAATTCACCCACCTCCCCCATGGCCCTACAATCTGCAAGCGTCGAGTTTGCCGAAGATGCAAGACATCGAGTGTGCAGCTGTAGCTTGAATTCGGCGAGCTCAGTCGAACCGCTACCGCAAGCGCTCGATAACGCAGCAGATCCGGTAAACTCGGCGCTCCCGGCTTGTTGGGTCGTAGCTGAAAGCGACCTGTCGGGTCGTAGCCGGAGGCGTAGCCTGAAGCCTAAAGGGTAAACTGTTCTTTAAGAAATGGATAATTTCCTGTTTTAATAGTGCCGGCAGTTCTGTGAAAATTTATTCTTCATAATTGTTGGATAATATTTTGATATCGAACACAATATATTTTTTTTAAAGAAAAGTTTATGCAGGTTTTAGGTATTAGCCTTTTCTTTCAAAAGTGTGTTTTAGGCCCCCAAAATGACCTTCTAAGGCCTTGGATGACGCATTTTTAAAACGTTTTGTCTATTATATCAAGCTGTTTCTGTGGCCCGACCCTCATTCTTAATTTCTGGCGCGGTCAGGTCTCAAACCATATCTTCATGATTTCACATCAGTTTTCCGATTTTTTCGATTTGTTCCTTGATATCCTGTTTGAAACGATCGTTATCGGTAAGCGGCAATGCCTTTTTATACATTTTAAGAGCGGTGGGATATTGCTTTTGCTCCATTTTCAGTTGGGCATAGTGATACAATACCTTAAAGGAGTCGTTGTCCATGGACAGCGCCTTGGAAAGATAAAAATCGGAAAGATCGAGTAGTTTGACGTTTAAGCAAAATTCTCCCAGTCTGAAAAAAACTTCTTCCTCGCTTCTTAAAATCGAGAGAAGTTTGGTAATCTCTGCATTGTATTCCAACGTTCGTCCGGCCGCTTTATATCCCGCCGTCGCTATGATATGCGGCATGGGGTGGTCCGGGAACGTTTCTACGGCTTTTTTGGCCAGGCTCAATGCGCCTTGTACCCGCTGCTCCTTCATCAGCTGTGCGGCCTGCTCCACTTCATTTTGCAGGGGAAGCAATCGGTAATCGATATTATCCCCGTTTACAATCACATGAAAAAAATGATTGAATGCTCCGTCATCCAGGGTCCCGGCCAGCGGCGCGCCGGAACCTCCGGCAATGATTTGATTCAATCCGCCAACAACCGAAAAGTTATAAACATGCACGTGGCCGACGAATACCATATCAACATCGTACTGTTTGAAAAGACCGGCAAGCGCATCCCGTTTTGTAGGATATTTGTTCAACGAATCCTTCAGATGTTTGATCTTCGGATATAAGGGCCTGTGTAGCAGTACAAAAATATGTTTACCATCGGCCCGCTTCAAATCCCCTTTCAGCCACTCCAGTTGTTTGCCCGTGATTTGCGACGCTTCATTCTCAAGTTCACTGCACAGAACGATAAAATGAAAGTTCTTTACATCAACCGAATAATAAAGCTTTCCGGTTTCCTTGTTTGTATATCGTTTAGCAAAGGCTTCCCGGGCAAATTCCGTGTAACCGGAATGATTTCCCATGGTGATGTACAAGGGAATATCCTTTTCCCGTATCGGCGCCGTGGCTTTCTCGAAGTCGTCGAATTCTTCCCTCGCCTTATCTTGTGAATACGCGTCATAACCCAAAACAAGATCGCCGGTGTTAAGTATCAGGACAGGGTCGAGGGCGACGGCCTTTGCAACCACTTTATGGTATATGTACGGTTGTTCTGGTCGAAACACATTTGCCGGCCGGTTATCCCCCATAACCACAAAATTCAAAGCCTGTTTTTCATGCCGCCCGGCAGTGGAAATAGTCCCACAGCCGAACAGAAAAACCAACAAGACGCATGCACCCAGGAATTTTCTTTTCATGTCTTTTCCTTTCCGTGATTGCTCTTAAATTTTATGATCGGATTTCAGGTAAAATTGGGTCGCCCTACGCTATCACACAATTGGGGTCGGGCCACGGCAACCAACTATAATAAAAGTAAAAGAAGTCCAAAATAGGCCCTAAAATCGTCTTAAACAGCTCTTTTTGACCCCCAAAATGCCCTTTTAGCGGCCTTATTTGACGCATTTTTTAAGAGTTTTATCTATTATATCAAAATGTTTCTGTGTCCCGACCCCCATTCCCACTATTCTTGATTCTATCCACGAAATACAAGTTCATTGTGCCAAGTAAGAACTGTGGTGTCGGGCTTCATAGCGGAATCAACAGGCATACGCATGCTAGAACCATGAAGCCGATAGTAATCACGCCCGTTTTCGAATTCCTCTTTGATCCGTTTGCTTACCTCTATTCGGTAATCTGGCGCTACGGTCAAATATCCTCGATCAAATAACGCATGAAGGTCTTTTCTCAAAAGAAGGCCGTTGTTTACACTGTGCTCTCTTGCATGAGAAAATGGCATAATGTGCGCCGCATCTAGGGCGGGAAGAGTACGTTCACCTGTAAATGCGCATCGCCTTGCGTAACCATCGGTCACTAAAATACGAAATCCCCCTTGCCCCAAACGTGGCTTAACCAATACGGGTTCTCCATAATCGGCCGTTGCCTC
>JAQYVG010000398.1 GCA_030145595.1 Desulfobacterales bacterium
ATTGACTTGATATTATAAAAAAACAAGAAAGTACAGTTCCTGTATATCATAAATCAGTATCCTGTTATCCTGTCTAAGAAATTCAATGGTTTTGGGAGGGAAGAATATCTGTACCCAAATGAATACACCTGAAGCGGATGAACAATGCGGGTTAGCTGCTGCTCAAAATAGCCCTTATCGTTTGTGACAGATCTTTCATCTGGAACGGTTTTTGAATAAAACCATTGCAGCCCCGCAGCATTATTTCACTCGCCTGGCCGTCGATACTATAGCCGCTTGAGAGCAGAACTTTTATATCAGGGTTGATCTCTTTCAGCCGGTCATACGTTTCTCCGCCGTCCATATCGGGCATGATCATGTCAAGGATGACCATATCAATTTCGTTTTGGTTGGCTTTATAAAGCTCAACAGCCGCGTTCCCGCTTTTGGCCGTCAAAACCTCATAACCTATTGTTTTTAGAATTTCTTGGCCGACATCAATAATTATATCTTCATCATCAACCAAAAGAATCGTTTCGCTTCCTTTGACGATTTCTTCAGTCGATCCTCTGCCTTTGGTTACTTTCTTTCCAGAGGCCGGCAGAAATATATTAAAGGTGGCTCCTTGGCTTTTTTCACTGTGGACGTTTATGATACCGCCATGATTTTTGATGATGCCATAGGCCGAAGCCAGCCCTAACCCGGTCCCTCTGCTCATCTCTTTGGTGGTAAAGAAAGGGTGAAATATCCTTGCCTGAGTGGCCTTGTCCATTCCGACGCCGGTGTCGGTAATGGATATCTTTACATATCTCCCGGGTTTAAGGTCATATGGTTTGACAAAACTTTCATCGAGCGTAACATTTTCGATTCCAAGATGTAATTCCCCGCCTCCGGGCATCGATTGCCAGGCATTGACATATATATTCAACAAGACCTGTTCGATTTGACTCTGGTCTGCTTCGACGGTCCAGATATCCTTTTGACTCTTTTTATGGATGGTTATCTCTTTCTTGGTACGTCCAAACATTTCAGAGCTTTTATTGACAAGTTCTTTCAGATCCGTGGGATTGACCTCATATTTTCCGCCTCTTGAAAAGGCCAGCAGCTGCCTGGTCAGATCGGCGGCACTTTTAACATGATCCTCGATTCCTCTAAGATGGGTAAAATGGGGATGAGAGGAATCCATGTCCATCAGTGTCAAAGAGGTGCGCCCCTGAATACCCATCAGAAGGTTGTTGAAATCATGGGCAATGCCGCCGGCCAGGGTGCCGATGGCTTCCATCCTCTGGGCCTGTTGGAGTTGTTTTTCGGTCTTTTTGGTCTCGGTTACATCCCGAAAAATTACAATTATTCCAGTAGCATTGCCGTCATGATCATAAAAGCAGGAAGAACTCAAAATGATGTCCAGTGTCCTGCCGTCCTTTGTCAGCCTTCTGGTTTCAAAACCGGAAATAGGTTCGCCCTGAAGTACCTGATCATAAACCGCCTCGGTCCTATCCTTTTCACTTTCAGGGACAAAGGGAATACGTTTTTCTTTAACGTCTTGCATGGCGAAACCGAAAATTTGAGTAAAGGTCGGGTTAATATAGGTTGCCTCACCGCTGAGGTTATAGATGGCCACTGCGTCCGGGGTCGATTTCAAAAGAGACTCGTACAATTGCTCTCTTTGCTTCGATTCTTTATAGAGTATTCGAAAACGATTTTCAGACTCCTGCAGTGCTGCTTCAGCCCGCTTACGAGAGGTGATGTCGTGAATAATCGAGTAAAGAAGCTCTCTTCCATGTACCTTGATGGGACCGCTGTATATTTCAACATCACGGATTTCTCCGCTCGCTAAACGGTGAGAGAAAAAGAAGTGCCGGATCTGCTGTGTCTTTACTCGCTCTATTTCCTTGAACACTTGCTCGTTTGAGAGCGTATTGATATCTGTAATTTTCTTGTCGGTAAGCTCTTGTTTGTTCCATCCGTAAAAAGAGACGGCGGCTGGATTGGCGTCTACTATATCGGCATTTTTCGGATCAACAAGCAGCATTACAGTGTGGTTGTTATTGAAAAGGCTCCTGTACCGTTCTTCACTCTCTCTTAATGCCTCCTCGGTACGCAGTCGTTCTTGGACCTCTTTTTGTAATTTTTGAAGTGCCACGGCCATATCCGCCCGTGTTGCCTCGTCGGTAGCCAGCAAGTCTTCCAGCTCTTTTTCTATAGAGCGTTCCGAAGGTTCCACTACAAACTCATCATATTTATCCCCATTTGCTATAAATGCAGTTTGATCGGCCCAGCAGTTGGTATTAAAAAGCTTAGAGCAATAACCGGCCATTTTACCGGCCAACATGCCGCTGCCCCAGCATACCCCTATGGATTTCTGGTAGCGACCTTCCCAACTGTCTTTAACTCGGAATCGGCACACTTTCTTTTTGTCATCAAGTGAAATTAGTTGCCAGTCTCCCCAGCCTGCTACGGCTGCTATATTTGCAATGGCGCTAAAACCATCTGTAAAATCCAAAAATCCGGAGATGATCTGCCAATCGGCTTCAACGCTATTGCGCCCTTCGCTTTGCAAGGCCAGGCCAAAACGATCGGTTCCTACCATGGCCTGAACGCCGGCCATTAAACCGGCGAGAGTAGTATCGATCCACATCATTGCCACTGGAAGGTTTTCAAAGGTGCAGGTAC
>JAQYVG010000399.1 GCA_030145595.1 Desulfobacterales bacterium
CCTTGCTCATCGAAAAAATATCTCATTTTGAATTGGAAACTACTTAGTGCTCAAAAGAGTTTATGGATGGAAACTAACTAAATTGGGGGTAGGAGCTACTGTGAATAATATTGAAAGACAATTTCTGATTGATGATTTAAAAATCGGTGAAGCCTGGCGGCTGTTCAAAATCATGGGAGAATTCGTTGAAGGCATCGATACCCTTCATGATTTAGGCCCTGCCGTATCAATCTTCGGCTCGGCCAGGACGCAACCCGATGATCCTGTTTATAAAAAAACCGAACAAATCGCTGCGCTTTTTGCCAAAAACAAATTCGCCGTCATCACCGGTGGCGGCGAGGGCGTCATGGAAGCAGCTAACAAAGGTGCCGCCGAAGCAGGGGGAACTTCCGTCGGGCTCAACATTCTGTTGCCGTTTGAACAAACGCCCAATCAACATGCGAATATTAAACTCGATTTTAAATACTTTTTTATCCGCAAGGTCATGTTCATCAAATATGCCTCTGCCTATATTATCATGCCCGGCGGCTTCGGCACTCTGGATGAGCTTTTTGAGGCGGTCACCTTGATTCAAACCCATCGCATCAAACCGTTTCCGTTAATTTTGGTCGGTTCAGACTTCTGGGGAGGGCTGGTCGACTGGATCAAGAGCCAGCAGCTTGCTGAAAAACGAATATCGCCGGAAGACCTTGAAATTCTTCAGGTCATGGATGATCCTGAAGAAATCGTTAAGGCGGTACAAAAAGTGGTGATTCTATAACCTTAATTGAACCAAGCTCAATTAGCCCCTTGGTTCTGAAATCTTTCTTGTTTATAGCAAAAATATTTATAATGTCATGTTATACTTTTATGGATAAGATGCTTGATGCCTGATTTTAAAAGGATTTTATCCAGCATCAAGTATCCAGCATCAAGTATCCAGTATCCAGTATCAGCTTGTTAAATGGCATAAATACCTAATTACTTGTATATACCCTATGTGGTTACGGCTCATCCGGGTTAGGGTATAAGAATATTTTTGCTTGATTAATGAAAAATATTTTACCATAATGCGTTACCAAGTGAATGATATTCAGAATATTATCAAGATCCAGAGAGCAGTGCATTGCGGTTGACAAACTAAACCATTTTTAAGATCTTCGGATCTCTTTTTTTTGGAAAATCGATAGCCGGGCCAATCCCGGGGTAGAATCATATTAAGGAAGGCAGTATATTGGCAGATTCCAGTGCAACTCAAGCGCAAGACGTTCTCCTGGAACTTGACGACATTCATATGAGCTTCGGGAAAGTTCAGGCCCTGGCCGGTGTCAGCCTTAAAATAAGGAAAGGGGAGATTCATTCCGTAATAGGCCCCAACGGTGCCGGCAAGACCGTAATGCTGAACTGTATCAATGGTCTTTACAGGCCGCAAAAGGGAAATATCTATTTCAACAAGGAAAGCATAAATAAGCTCAAACCGTATAAACGCGCCATGCTGGGGATAGCCAGAACATTTCAAAAAGTTGAAGTTTTTGGCGGCATGACGGTACTTGACAATATCCGTCTGGGTCGTCATATCCACTACCAATCGGGCATTGTTGCCGGGTCATGGTATCGCGGTAAAGCCGCCCGGGAAGAAGTCAGGCACCGCAGCTTTATTGAAGAAGAAATTATCGATCTTTTAGAGATTGAGCACATTCGCAACAAACCGGTTGGAATGTTGCCCTACGGTTTGCAAAAACGGGTGGAACTGGGCCGGGCGCTGGCCCTGGAGCCGGAAATTCTGATTCTGGATGAGCCTCTGGCCGGCCTCAATCTTGAAGAAGTCGAAGACATGGCCAGGTTCATTCTGGACATCAACGAAGAGGAGCGTTGGAAGGTCACCTGCCTCCTGGTAGAGCATGATATGGGCGTGGTCATGGACCTTTCCGACCGTGTCTTCGTGCTCAACTTCGGCAACATGATTATTGACGGTGCCCCTGAAGAGGTTCAGAATAACCCTGAAGTGATCAAAGCGTATCTGGGTGAGGAAGACTTGTATGCAACCCGCAGATAAAAAGCTAGAATACAATCTAACCCGGACAAGCAGTAACCAAAAAAGAAATGTTTATCACGAAAGCACGAAATTACGAAAACACGAAAAACATATTTTTAATAATAATTAAATTTCGTGCTTTCTCTCTTTCGCATGCCCCGTAGGCAGAGCCTGTCGTACCGGGGTGCTTTCGTGATTAGAAAATTTTTACCGCAAAATACACAAATTGTACAATTAAGCAACCAAGAACCGGATAAGACATGGAAATAACAAAAGATTTAACAATACCTAAATTATTTTACGAAAAGGCAAAAAAATATGGCAAGAACAAAGTAGCCATGCGGGAAAAGGAGTTTGGTATCTGGCTCCCCATTACATGGCACGATTACTTTGAAAATGTAAAATTTATCACCCTGGGACTTATCAGCCTGGGTCTTGCGGAAGGCGACAAAATCTCCATGATTGGAGATAACCGCCCGGACGGCTTGTGGGCCGAAATTGCGGCCATATGCGCCCGCGGTGTGGGCGTGTGGCTGTTCCAGGACTCCCTTATCGAGGAGGTCAAATATATTATTGACCATTCCGACACAAAATTTTTGTTCGGGGAAGGTCAGGAAGAGGTCGACAAAGCC
>JAQYVG010000039.1 GCA_030145595.1 Desulfobacterales bacterium
GAGTTCTTGCCGACCTAAACGAAATTATCCGGCGGCGGCAACGGAACGTCATTTTGACAACTGCTATTTAATGGCTGAGAAAAGACCCGCCTTGAAAAATTCGCGGTTCATGCGGGCGATATTGGTAATTGATATCTCCTTGGGGCATTCTGCTTCACATTCTCTTTCGTTGGTGCAGTTTCCAAAATTGAGTGCATCCATGGTCCTGACCATGGACAATGCACGCTGGCTGGCTTCAGGTTTTCCCTGGGGGAGCAGAGCAAGTTGAGATATCTTGGCGCCGACGAAAAGCATGGCGGCAGCGTTAGGACAGGAGGCAACACATGCTCCGCAGCCGATACAGGCCGCGGCATCCATTGCTTTTTCAGCTATTTCCTGGGGCACGGGGATGGTATTGGCTTCCGGTGCCGCACCGGTATTGACGGAAACATATCCACCGGCCTGAATGATTTTATCAAAGGCACTGCGATCAACCACCAGATCTTTAATGAGCTTGAACGCTCTTGACCTCCAGGGTTCGACGACAATGGTGTCCCGGTCCGAAAAATGCCGCATATGAAGCTGGCACAGGGTTGTGCCCTTTTCAGAACCGTGGGCCCGACCGTTGGCAACGGCTCCGCACGTCCCGCAGATGCCTTCCCGGCAGTCATGATCGAAAGCAATCGGATCTTTGCCGTCCAGGGTCAACTGTTCGTTGACGACATCGAGCATCTCTAAAAAGGACATGTCGGTGGAAATATTTTTGGCATGATAGGATTCAAAACCACCCTTGACGTCGGAACTCTTTTGGCGCCAGACTTTTAGTGTAATGTTGATGGTTTTTATCACTTGTAACTCCTTTGGGTTAATTCGACGTTTTCAAAGTTAAGCGGCTCCTTGTTAAGATGCGGTGCTTTGTCATCTCCTGCAAACTCCCAGGCAGCAACGTAACTGTAATTTTCATCGTCACGCAAGGCTTCGTTGTCCTCGGTTTGATAGGCTTCGTTTAAATGACAGCCGCAGGACTCCTTGCGGCTGTGTGCGTCGATGACCATCAACTCGGCAAACTCAAGAAAATCGGCGGCTCGTCCGGCCCGTTCAAGACTCTGATTAAAATCTTTGTCAGAGCCCGGAACAATTACGTTTTGCCAGAATTCCGAACGCAGTTCTTGGATAAGTTTTTGCGCTTTTAACAGCCCTTCTTCGTTTCTTGACATTCCGCAGTATTCCCAGAGAATGTTGCCAAGCTGTCTTTGAAAATCATCAACGGTTCGACTGCCGTTTATGGCCAGCAACTTGTTGACGAGGTTTGTAACTTCCTCGGATACAGATTCGAAGGCCGCATGATCGGTTGTAACTTCCGGCAGGGCCGTGCCGGCAAGGTAGCCGCCGATGGTATATGGGATGATGAAATAGCCGTCTGCCAATCCCTGCATCAGGGCGCTGGCACCCAGACGGTTGGCGCCGTGGTCTGAGAAATTGGCTTCACCAAGGACAAAGAGTCCCGGAATGGTGCTCATAAGATTATAGTCGACCCACAGTCCCCCCATGGCGTAATGAATCGCCGGGTAGATCATCATGGGTTCTTTATAGGGGTTGGAGCCGGTGATCTTTGCATACATCTGAAAAAGGTTGCCGTATTTTTGGGCAATGACGGCTTCTCCATCCTTTTTGATGGCATCTTCAAAGTCTAAATAAACCGCCAGGCCGGTTTCACCCACCCCTTTTCCCATGTCGCACTGGAGCTTGGCATTGCGCGAAGCCACATCCCGCGGGACCAGGTTGCCGAAACTCGGGTATCTATTTTCCAGGTAATAATCTCTTTCAGACTCGGTAATCTGACCGGGCGGGCGTTTGTCTCCGGGAGTTTTCGGTACCCAGACCCGGCCGTCGTTTCTTAAGCTTTCACTCATCAATGTCAGTTTGGATTGATAGGTCCCGTGCACGGGAATACAGGTTGGATGAATTTGGGTGAAACAGGGATTGGCGAAAAAAGCGCCGCGTTTGTAAGCCCGATAGGTAGCGCTGACATTGGATGCCATGGCATTGGTGGACAGATAAAACACATTGCCATAGCCCCCGGTGGCCAGCACCACGGCATCGGCGGCAAAACGTTCGATTTGGCCGGTAATCAGATTGCGGACGACAATGCCCCTGGCCTGACCATTTACAACAACAAGATCCAGCATTTCACGGCGGGCAAACATTTCTACGTTTCCGGCGGCAATCTGTCTCGATAAAGCGCTGTAAACACCCAGCAGGAGTTGTTGGCCGGTCTGTCCCCGGGCGTATAACGTCCGGGATACCTGGGATCCGCCAAAACTGCGGTTGGCAAGCAGTCCTCCGTAATCCCGGGCAAAGGGGACCCCCTGAGCAACGCATTGATCGATAATATTGTTGCTTATCTGGGCCAGGCGATAGACATTGGCCTCCCTGGCCCTGAAATCACCGCCTTTGATGGTGTCGTAAAAAAGGCGCTGGATGCTGTCGCCTTCATTGGTGTAATTTTTAGCGGCATTAATTCCCCCCTGGGCGGCAATACTGTGAGCACGCCGCGGGCTGTCCTGAATGCAAAAAGTTTTGACCCGGTAGCCCAGTTCGGCAAGCGATGCAGAGGCACTGCCGCCGGCAAGCCCTGTACCGACGACGATGATGTTAAACTTTTGTTTGTTGGCCGGATTAACAAGTTTAAGTTCGAAACGGTGTCGATCCCACTTTTCAGCCAGCGGCCCTCCGGGAATATTGGCATTAAGCTTCATAATTTTTCCTTTCGCAACAGACCTGAAAAAGCAAACTATTGTTTAATTAATACGTTATTTATCAATATGTTGTTGGGCGAGTCAGTAACTTTTCAATAAGTTCTGGTCAGTGGCCGGCAACCGGTAATAAAATTTGAAAACGTCTGAAACTCACGCAAAAGTGAGTCTAAAGAAAAAACAGGGCCATCACATTGAAATAAGAATGATCTATGGTTATTACGTAGCTATTGTTTATAAATATATCAGATAGTTGCTGTTTTTTCTTAACACTCACTAATGCATTCAAACAGTCAGCCATTTTCAAATTTCATTACCGGTAGCCTCCATTTATTGAGAAGATACGCGAGTCAATGTTAAGCCGCTCAATGGATAATCATACACATTTATGATACCCCCCCGATTGTTTAATTTACTGAGAAGTTCTTTTTTACTAAAAAAACGCAAAATATATGGGAATAAACCCAAAGCCGATCCCGACAATCAAGCTGAAGATTATACCAGCTGCCGTGATAATCGGCATATATTTGGGATGATTGGCCCCGATGGTCTGAAAAGCACTCCAGAATCCATGGCTGACATGAATTGCCGCAACGATCATGGCGGCAACATATATGAAAACATAGACCGGGTCTGCAAATGCGCTGGCGACAATTTGATAGATGGTCGTATTGGTTTTATCCGTAAAATGAAAATTGACCAGGTGAAAAATGATAAATGCAAACAGAACAAAACCGGTATACGGCATGGTTGCCGAGCCCAGGCTGCGGCCACCGGCTCTTCTGTTGACAGCATATCCGACCGGCCTTGATCTATAATTTTGATAAAAGAGTATTGAACCTGTCACTACATGGATGATCGCCAGGGTCAAAAGAATCCATTCAGATATATTAATAAGCGGCCCTAATGAATGCAGGTGCTCGGCGTAAGCGTTAAAAAGATCTTTCCCGCCGTATAGCGTTAGATTGCCGGCAAGGTGAATAATCAAAAAGCAGCAGAAACAGAGGCCGGTGATGGCCATCATCAACTTTTTCCCGATGGAAGTTCCCAGGGTGTTTATCAGCCAATTCATCGTTTCCTCCGGTATTTTGGATTTACTTTAACAGTTCAGCCATCTTTGACAGGATAACAGGCCTGCCCTGGCGCGACTTCCATAGAACATACTAAGAATGCTGTAAAATATATAAGCCAGACCCAAAGATGCAAACTTGCAAATCCAGGTCTGGGCCAGGGATTAACTGGATTTATATTTTATATCAAGTCTATCCTGCCCGCCCTGGTGCGACTCGTTCATATACACTGATCTAGTCTATGTGTCATTCCAAACCTGACTTTTTGAGTATAGAGTATCGGTGATCGGTCTGGGCCAGGGTTATCCTGTCAAAGATCTTGTCCCCGGTGAACTTATTACTTCTCTGTGTGATGTTCGAGCCACCAGGCATCCCAGCTTGTTTCCATGATATTTTGCGCCAGAGCTTTTCCGGTTTTTGTTTGCAGACGCTCCAACGCAAAAGGGAGCCATTTGTTTGGCGGATTGTAGCCGATGTCCGCCAAAGTTTTTAGTTCTAAAATAAAAGCGAGTTGATCCGCATCCCGCGCAAGCTTGGCTTCCAGGGAGAGGCCTTCATTAAATTCTGTGATAAGATCGGCCAGGTCAGACCCAAACGGGAGATTGCCGGTTATGTCCGCCACGGCTTTGTTTTCGTCGGCGGTTACATATTTTTTTTGGACATAGTTCAGGTCACCGATTTTGGCCTCGGGAAGATCATGTACCAGGCACATACTTATCAGTCTCAAAGCATCGACATCAGGTTCTATTTGAGAAATGACATAAGCAATAAAGGCAGTGCCAAATGAATGTTCAGCTACAGATTCTTTCCCCACGCCCAGAAAATGATAGCCCGACCTGGGGATATTCTTTAAAATTTTGGCTTTAAACAGAAGGTTGGCGATGTTTCGCATACATTCTCCCTTTTCGCCTGCCATCTTGACCCGATATTTTCGAATCTGTGTTTACGTTTCTTGACAGACTGAGTATAAAACAAAACAATAATTACAAGCAATGTCAAGAGCAACCAAATTCCTTGACACTCTATCCGGGTTCATATACACTTTTATATATCAAACTACCTGTTATTGAAGTATGTTTTAGGCTCGCAGGTGTTACAAAAAATAATTGCATTGTATTTAAACCGGATGATCTCGTAAAAAGTCACGAATTCAACTGCAGATGGCTAAGTAAAAAGGTTCATATACAAGGCGTAGTATTTTTTCAGGAACGAGGCCATACATGTAGTATGCCGAGTGTCTGAAAAAATACTACAACGCAGTAGATGGGACTTTTTACGACGCCATCAAACCGGAGTTATTATGTTTCCTGTAGACATGGATTTAATCAACATTGTTATGAACGCCGGGTTGATGGTTCAGTTTGTACTGATACTGCTGCTATTTTTTTCCATCACGTCATGGGCGATTATGATCATGAAATATCAGTATATAAAACGGGCATATACAGAATCAGCAATTTTTACGAATTTTTTCTGGAAAAGCAGGAATCTTTCCGATGCTTTTGCAAAAGCCAAGCAGCTTCGAGGGAGTCCCATTGCCAGGGTTTTTCGCGTTGGATATATAGAACTTAAAAAATTAAGTTCATCCAACGCTTTGGCCACATCACAACCGCCGCAATCACCCGAAGCGAAAAATCCCTCTTTAAGTTCAAGATTTGCCGGGACCGATAATATAAAACGAGCCTTGCGCCGGGCAACAAATGAAGAAACAACCAAGATGACCCAGATGGTTCCTTTCCTGGCAACAACCGGCAATACAGCACCTTTTATCGGTTTATTCGGGACCGTATGGGGTATTATGAATTCTTTTCATGGTATCGGGCTGAAAGGTTCCGCCAGCCTTGCCGTGGTGGCTCCCGGCATTTCCGAAGCGCTTATTGCAACTGCCGCCGGGTTGGCAGCCGCAATACCGGCGGTGATCGCCTTTAATCATTTTATGCATAAAATAAGGACGTTCGAGGCTGAATTGCAAAATTTTTCAGCCGATTTTTTAAATATTATTGAACGAGACATCTTAAATGGAAAAGGTGGTGACTAATGGCGATTGAGAGCAGCAGTGACCGCCTGATGTCCGATATCAACGTAACACCGTTTGTAGATGTCATGCTGGTACTGTTGATTATTTTTATGGTTACGGCGCCAATGATGATGCAGGGGGTAGACGTTGTTTTGCCGGTAACAAATTCCGAGCAGCTTATTCCCCAGAAAGAGCATCTGATCATCACAATTAATAAGCAGAACCAGGTATACATTAACGACTATCAGGTTGAGCTTGATTTTCTTCAGGAGAAATTGAGGAAAATTTTCCAAAGCCGTGAGGATCGGGAAGTTTATCTGCGGGCGGATAAAGATATTTCATATGGTGTTGTGGTCCGTGTTATGTCCGAGATAAAAGGGGCTGGAGTTGAAAAACTGGGCATGGTAACCGAGCCTCCCGGCCACGAGGACAAGGGCAAGAAGTAAAAGAGCTATCCAGGGTTTTTTGCAAATCTGACTCCACGGCTTCAAAAACCTAAGAATTCGGGATAAGAAAAGATAGTATGCACTCTCAAGTATATTGGCATCAAGGCATCGGGAATAATTCCCGTGCATTCTCGATATTTTTTGCACTTTCAAGCATATGCCATGTCGTTTTTTTCGGGGTTTTGATGTTTGCACCCGGCTTTAAAATGGAGAGAATATCTACGCTTTCGGTGATAAATGTCAGCATGGTTACATTGCCCGCCCAGGAAAAGAGACCGGCGACGGTCCGGCAGTTGCCGGTTCAAACCCAAAAAACGTTACAGGCTTCCAAAATTTTGCCTAAAACCGCTTCAGAAATTTACCAGGAGCCGTCAAAAGCTGTTTCTGTGGAGCCAAAAACCAAAAAGTCTCTTAAAAAAGAGACTTTCAAGTCTTCGAAGATGGTCAAGCGCGCCATAAAAAGACTTGAAAAGAAAGTTGAGGAAGCCAGGCCCGATCAGATTACCCAAGCTATTGATCGTTTGAAAGATCAAGTCCAAAAGACCGGGGAGCTTGACAAACAAAAGCATCAAGCCATACTAGGAATAGGGCCGCAAATGCCGGGTGCTGACGAACCCGGCGTTAAGAGGGCGTTGGAGCTGCTCGACATTTACAGGATTGAGGTAGCATTCCATATTCAAAAAAACTGGGCGTTTTCGGAGCAGTTGGCCGGTGGACGCACCGATCTTGTAACCGAGCTGGCGTTTTCCATTATGCCCAGCGGTGAAATCAAAGATATTTGGTTTGATAAAAGGTCCGGGAACGGCTATTTGGACGAGTCTGCCAAAAAGGCTGTGCTAAAGTCGAATCCGGTACGTCCACATCCGCCGGGGGTTACAAAGCCGTATGTGATAGTCGGCTTGAGATTTACGCCCAAGGGAGTAAAGTAAGTGGTAAAAATGGAGCGCTACGCTTGAGGAGCACGTTGTTTGAGGAGCGGCCTGCCGGCCTTGAGGGATATTGGCAAAAAACTTTTTTCCATTCAAGCATAGCAGTTTTTATTTAGGAATGACGAATGACTAAATCACAAATCACAAATCATAGCCATGCACGGTATAAATCACCCGGGGTTTTGCAAATGGGGTGGGTGATGGCCGTATTACGCCTTAAAACCGTTTTTTTGATCACAATCGTGTCCATTATTATTGCCCCGGCAGTATGCCGAGCAGAGTATGATTATATTGATATTACCAATCCTTTTTTGAGAAAGATTCCAATTGCCGTACCCGTATTCAAGAACACGTCACCTAACAAAACTGCAGCACAGGCAGAACGACAGGCATCTGATTTACTTGCCGATACTTTGGAATTTACTGGTTATTTTAAGATGCTCGACCGTGAAGCCTTTCTTGTTGATCCGCAATCCGACGCTATCTATTCAGTGGTTAACTTCCATAACTGGACCGGTATCGGTGCAGAACTTTTGGTCACCGGCCAAATTCTGGTTATTGATAATCTGGTTGAAATGGAACTTAGACTGTACGATACCTTTAAAGAAAAACTTTTGGTGGGCAAAAGATACAATGGATGGCTTAAGGATCAGCGTAAAATGGTACGCCGCTTTTGCAGTGAAGTGATATTTTTTTTAACCGGTAACAGAGGGTTTTTTGACAGCGAATTCGCATTTGTTTCCACTGGCTCGGGGAACAAAGAAGTTTACATTTGCGATTTTGACGGTTATAATCCCAGACAAGTAACAGATACAAAAAGCATCACTATTTCACCGGCTTGGTCGTCGGACGGAAAATGGATCGCTTACACCTCATATGTCAACGGCAACCCGGATCTTTATATAAAAAACTTGAAAGAAAAGCGAGGCGTTGTTATTGCCAAAAAGGGTATTAATACCACTCCTAGCTGGGTTCCGGGCAAATTTGAATTAGCTGCGACCCTTTCATTTTCGGGCGACCAGGAAATTTATCTGTTGACCGGAACCGGGAAAATTATTAAAAGATTAACATATACTTGGGGAATTGATATTTCACCGACCTGGTCCCCGGATGGGAAAAAAATGGCCTTTGTATCCAAAAGGTCGGGTGCACCTCAGATTTATATCAAAAATATAAAATCCGGCCAGGCTGAAAGACTAACGTTTGTAGGGCATTACAATACGCAGCCAAGCTGGTCTCCCAAAGGGGACAAGATAGTGTATGCGGGTATGGCCAAGGGTCGTAATAATATCTGGGTGATAGGTGTTGACGGCGATGATCCGGTTCAATTGACACAGAATGAAGGGGACAACGAATCGCCGACGTGGTCCCCGGACGGAAGCCTGATTGCCTTCAGTTCAACTCGGGAAGGACCCTCAAGAATCTATGTTATGACTGCTTATGGAACTGACCAGCGGCGGTTGCTTACATTGCCGGGTAAGCAGACAGAACCAAAATGGTCACCAATAATTATAAATAAATAAGGTACTATCTTTTAAAAAGGAGGTAAAAATGCGAAAAAAGTTGTGGATAAGTTTGGCCCTGTTATTTGTAATCCCTGGATTGCTGTTTACGGTTTCATGTGCAAAAAAGACCGTTAAGGAGGACACTGCCGTACAAGAACAACAGGCAGAGGAGGATGCGCGCATCCAGGCCCGCGAGGCTGAACAGATGGAAAGGCAGCGAAGAATGGAAGAAGAACGTTTGCAGGAACAGGAAGCTGCAAGACTCAGGATGATGGCTGCCGAAGAGAGGTTTTTGAGTGAAGACATCCACTTTGAATTTGACAGCTCAAATCTACTTCCGGAGGCACAGGAAATTTTGAGATGGAAAGCAGCATGGCTGCAGAACAATCAAAATATTCAAGTGACTATTGAGGGACACTGTGATGAGCGCGGTACCAACGAATACAACCTTGCTCTGGGTGACCGGCGAGCCAACAGTGCCAAATCCTATTTGATGGATCTTGGTATTTACGGGTCAAGGGTGAGCACTATCAGTTACGGCGAAGAACGACCGGCAGATCATGGTTCCAATGAAGCAGCCTGGGCAAAAAACAGACGGGCGCATTTCACGATAGAATAGGATCGATTTCCTTAATGGCTTATAAAAGGTCTTGAAAATCGGCAAGCGGCGGACGGGTTGCCGCTTGTCTGCAGTTAGCCAACAGCCCGCCTTTTACGGCGGGCTGTTTTTTGGTAAAACACCGACGGTGTAAATACAATGAGTCGAGGTGCACTGCAAATTGTTTTTGGCTTGTTAGGGATACTAATGCTGCCGGGGTGTGCAGGTCAGCAGGATATTCTAACCCTTGACAAGCGCCTGTCTGTGATCGAGCAACGTAGTGCCGCGACAGAACAACGGAGCCTGCAGTTTGATTCGCGTATTGATGGATACATTAAAAACGGGAAGGATCTAAGAGAACGATCTGCCGGCCAAAATGTATTGATCCGTCAGCTCAGAGGAGAGATCCGCGTATTAAAGGGAAAGCTGGAAGAAACAGAATATCTGCTCAAACAGAAAGTTAAGGCTTTTGAAGGTTCAAAAGGCAAACAAAAAAAACAACTGGATAGAATTGAGCAGACGGCAAGTTCAACTAAAAATCGAATCATACATATAGAACAGTACCTTAATCTTGAAACAACAGAATCTGAATTAAAACTTGAAAAAGAGCCCCATACAAAATCCAACATTCCTTCTAAAAAAGAACTTTCAGCAGACAAAATTTACAAGTCGGCAAAGCAGGCTTTTGCTCAAAGTGATTTTGAAACAGCCCGGGAAGAGTTTCAGCAGTTTCTGAAACTATATCCGAAATCACCGCAGGCTGATAATGCTCAATTTTGGCTTGGTGAAACCTATTATCGTGAAAAGTGGTATGAAAAAGCCATACTCGAATACCAGAAGGCCATAGAAAAATATCCAAAAGGAAATAAAGTTCCGGCCTCTCTCCTCAAGCAGGGTTTTGCCTTTTACAGCCTTGGCGACAAAGCTAACACCCGTCTGATTCTAACGGAACTGATAAAAAAGTATCCAAAATCGAATGAAGCCAAGATCGCAAAACAAAAATTAAAAAGGTTAAAGCCCTGAATGGTAACGGTTGTCGGAATAGATCCAGGGTTGGCTGCTACTGGTTTTGGAATCGTCAGGGGAGACGGGCTTAAAATAGATGACTTTTCCTTCGGCAGTATTAATACTCCGAGAAATATATCTTTGCCACATCGCCTTGAACAGATTTATTCAAGACTAATACTGGTTTTGGAAGATGCAAAGCCGGATCTCATGGTAGTTGAAGACGTTTTTTCCGTTGAAAAATTTCCAAAGGCAGGTATTACCTTAGGAAAGGTTAGCGGTGTTGTTCTGCTTGCCGGGTGTAAGACTGACGTACCGGTTGCCGAAGTACCCGTACGCGAGGCCAAGCAGATATTGACGGGAAACGGCAATGCCAGTAAAAAGCAGCTTGAAAAGGCTGCGCGGCATTTATTAAAACTGCAAACACCTATTAGGCCTTACCACGCTTCCGATGCTATGGGTTTAGCGCTTTTGGGCCTGTTTCGTTTTAAAAAAAGATAATGATCGGTTACCTTGAAGGCGCATTGTTGAAAAAGGAGGGAGACAGGATACTCCTGCTGGCCAACCAGGTTGGATATGAGGTTTTACTGCCCGTCTTTGTAATGGAGACCTTGCGGACAAAATCTATTGGCGAAAAGATATCCCTTTATATTTTTCACCAGCAGACCGAGCGCCAACCCAAGCCGGTACTGATCGGTTTTAATCTTGAAGTCGAAAGAGAATTCTTTCAACATTTTATTTCGGTAGAAGCCATTGGTGCCATGAAGGCGGTTAAGGCCCTGGATATTTCTGTGCGCGAGATTGCCAGGGCCATAGAGGCCAAAGATGTACAAAAGCTAAAGCAATTAAAAGGAATCGGTGAACGGACTGCTCGCAAAATAATAGCCACCCTTGAAGGTAAGATGGACAAGTTTGCATTAATTCGCAAAGCGGAGAAAGTAAAGATACCGGTAGAGGAGGATGCTGCCAAACAGGTCATGGATGTACTTGTCGGTCAGTTGGGTTATAGAGTCAGCGATGCAAAGCGGATGATTGCCGCAGCCATGCAACGTAATAGTGCGATTACTACTTCTGAAGAACTTTTTGAAGAAGTATATCGGAGCGAGAAGTAATTTGCTGATCGGTAATCAATAAAATAATTGTACTTAACAAAAGTGACAGTTTCGTAAAAGGTAAAAAATTCCTTTTTGCGCACGTTTTAAGTTTTAGGTTTTAAGTTTTAAGTATTTGCAAATAAACGTAAAACATTAACCTAAAACTTAAAACCTAAAACGTGATGAATTCGAGTTTTCTATGAATTCATCAACATCGGCTGTCATTATAAAAGCGACTGTGAAGACATAAAATGACCGACGATATCCTATCAGATTCTTTTAATAAACAGGGTGTACTGACCGGGGCATGCCTGCCGGACGACTGGAAACCGGCAATTCTGTCCCTGCGACCGGAAAAATTCGCAGACTACGTCGGCCAGTCTGAGGTTGTGGAAACCCTTCAAATTGCTATTGAGGCGGCCAAGCAGCGCCAAGAACCGATGGACCATATTCTTTTGCACGGCCCGCCAGGTTTGGGGAAAACAACCCTGGCGCATATAATCGCCAATGAAATGGGAGGAAATCTTACGTCAACTTCCGGACCTGCCCTTGAAAAAGGCGGAGATCTGATCGGCATCCTTACGCATCTTGAAGATGGAGATATTTTTTTTATCGACGAGGTCCACCGCATCCCAAAGTCGGTGGAAGAGTTTCTTTATCCAGCCATGGAGGATTTTGCCGTTGATTTTGTCTTTGATAAGGGGATGTATGCCCGCAGTCACAAATACCGCCTGAATCGATTTACGCTTGCCGGGGCTACTACCCGGGTAGGGCTCTTGTCGGCGCCCCTGCGGGATCGATTTGGCATTTTCAGGAACCTTGATTTTTACAGTGAAGAAGATCTGGTGAAAATCATCAGGCGTTCCGCGATGTTGCTTAACGTTGAGATTGATGATGAAAGTGCCGTCGAGCTTGCAAAGCGATCCCGAGGAACGCCCAGGATAGTAAACAGGCTTCTCAAACGGGTGCGGGATTATGCCCAGGTGCGGGCAGACGGAGTTATTATCAAAAGAACAGTTACAGAAGCATTGTCCCTGGAAGGGGTTGATGAAAAAGGGCTCACGAATTTTGACCGTCGCTACCTGCAAACAATTATCGAGTTTTATAAAGGCGGCCCGGTTGGCATCGAAGCTATCGCCGCCACTCTTCAGGAAGAGGCTGATACGCTGGTAGATGTGGTTGAACCCTATCTTTTGAAAATCGGGATGGTCACAAGAACATCTTCAGGTAGAAAGGCATCGGATGCAGCGTATCGTCACTTGGGGCACAGTATTCAGCAAAAAATGTTTCACCCTAAATGAGCGTAAACAAAACGGTAAGAATGTTTAGGGTTTCACTGAACCATGTCGACAATTACACTCTTAACAGATTTTGGCCTTAAAGACACATATGTGGGTCTCATGAAGGGCGTTATCCTGTCCGTAAACCCGGATGCCGTTATTATCGATATCACTCACCACGTTGATCCCCATGACCTGAGCCAGGCGGCCTTTATTATTAAATCCTCTTATCGTTACTTTCCTGCGGGTAGCGTACATGTCATTGTAGTGGACCCCGGCGTTGGGAGCCGGCGCGCAATAGTCGCTCTTACGATGATGGGGCAGACATTCCTTGCGCCGGATAACGGCATATTGACATTGATAGTCGATGAAGGGGATATTGATGCAATCGTTAGGGTCGAAAATTCAGACTATTTTTTGAAAGCGGTCAGCCAGACTTTCCACGGCCGGGATATTTTTGCTCCGGTCGCTGGACATATCTCCCTGGGGGTCGATCTAGAACGGTTGGGAACGCCGATCGCTAAAAAAGACCTGGTCCTAATTAGAATTCCAAAGCCGTATGTTGGCAAAAGAGATGAACTCGTCGGAACCATAGTCTCCATAGACCGTTTTGGTAACTGTATTACAAATATTGATTCAGATTGTCTTGCGGCTTTTGTAAATGCCGGCAAAAGCAAAAAGCTTCAAGTCGCGATCGGACAGAGTAAAATTAAAGGATTGTCTATAAATTATGAAAGTGCAAGCCCCCAGGGCCCTATGGCCATAATCGGCAGCTCCGGATATCTGGAGATCGCCGTGAATTGCGGCAGTGCCGGAAACTATTTGGGGGCTGCAAAAGGAGATGCTGTTCACTTGATATTGTCCAAATAAAATCGCGCAGCGATTTTATTTGTGATTGTTGGTAACTTTGCCATAAGTTCTGGTCAGTGCCCCGATTTATTGAGAAGATACGATTGTTGAACTTAACACATTGATATGATAAACATATAAGAGAATGCAGCCTATGAAACGCCGGGTAAAAGAGTTAAACGGGATTGCCGTACCGAAACCAAAAAAGAGGGCCGGCCGCTGGACCCTTTTGTTCGTGGGAGATCGTGGAAAAGTAATTCCAGTCAAGCGCTTTAAAGGACTGGCGATTACACTCACTTTTGCGGTTTTCATTGTGGTTGCTTTAGCGGTGGGTCTTTATTTTCTGTACAGCAGCGAAGCTGAAGAAAATAAGAACCTGATAAACGCCTTGGGAGTTTCACGACAGAAGGTAAAGTCTATGCAGGATGAAAAGGAACTCCTTATGGTTCGTATGGTTTTGGCTGAATCGAAGATTAAAGCCGGCCGGATCGAGACAGAAGAAAAAACAATTGAAAAAGACACGGACCTGTCTAAAGCTAAAAACGCATCTGCAACGATTGAACCCCCAGCGCCGTATATTAAAAAAGTTGTTGAAACCGTAAAAGAAGTTCCGGCTGAAAAAGAGGCTGCAATTGCAGCGGTTGTAAAGTATGAGCCGGATATTTCCGAACTAAACATGCCGGATGCAGAACCGCAAATAGTCAGCATTGAAGAATTTATGGTTTTGAATACATTAGAAGCCAAGAACTTGAAGGTAACGTTTAAACTCAGGAAAACCGATCAGAACAAAGAAACGGTTTCAGGGTATGCCTTTGTGATCTTAAAAATTGACAGGGATGACCGGAAACAATGGTTTGCAATTCCGTCTGTCTCTTTGGTATCAGGGAAGCCTTCCCGGATCCGCGGGGGCCAATATTTTTCAATTTCCCGTTTTAAAACCATGAAATATCAGCACAAATACTCGGGTGACCTGAAACGTTTTCAATATGCAACGATATTTATTTATAACGCAGATGAAAAGCTGTTGTTGGAGAGAGAGTACCTCATAACAGTTCGAGAAATGCCTCCTGAACCGAAGGAAGGATAAGATGAGACCTTTGTAACAAAAATGACCGCTATGCTTGAAGAGCGCTTCGCTTGAGGACCGCTTCGCTTGAGGGAGAAAAAATCTTTTTATCAATACTCCTCAAGGCCGTCAGGCCGCTCCTCAAACGAAGTGCTCTTCAAGCGCAGCACTCCATAATGAAATTATAACAAACAGTTAACTGTTAAGCCATTTGCCTGCTTAACCAAGTCTGTACCATAGGATAATAAAGTGTTTCCAACTGTCAACAGAGCCGGATTTGCTGTGCACGTCAAAGCCGGAGTATTTATTTTTGTGGTTGTTTTTGTTTTTATGCTGCCGGGTTCTGTCCGTGCCCAGAAAAGGATACACACCGCTTTTTTTGAAGGTACGGATTATGAACTTAACGTATATAGAATCTACGGTAAAGAACCCGGAAAAACACTGATGCTTATCGGCGGGATCCAGGGAGATGAGCCGGGGGGATATCTTTCCGCTGATCATTATGCCGATACCAGTTTGGCGAAAGGGAATCTTATTGTCGTACCCAGAGCCAACTTTCGATCCATAGTGGCCAAGCGTCGCCAGATAAATGAAGATATGAATCGAAAATTTGCCGAAGATCCCAAAAGCAACTATGAAACCAAAGTTGTTGTAATTCTAAAAAAGCTGATCAGTGAGAGTGACTGCCTGCTTAATTTGCATGATGGTTCCGGTTTTTATTCCGCAAAATGGGAAGGACCTAATAGAAACCCGAAAAGGTATGGCCAGTCGATTATTGCAGACGTCGATACTTATGTGGATCCTAAAACCGGAAAAACGATTCATCTGGCCGACATGGCAAGGTTGGTCAGTCAGGAGATCAATAAAAATATAAAAAATCCCCGCAACCATTTTCATTTCAATAACCACCAAACAAAAGAAATTGCCTCCCTGCATAAAGAACAACGAAAATCGGCCACATATTATGCTTTATATACATATGGAATTCCGGCTTTTGGAATTGAAAGCAGCAAATCTCTTCGCCTGGAGCAAAAGATTCGCCATCATAATCTTGCCATCAATGCCTTTATGGACAGATTGGGGATTGTGCCCGAAACACCGGGAATTAAGCTGGAGCGTCCGGTACTCAACTATCTGGTCATTTCGATCAACGATTCTCTGCCCGTGGTAGTCAAGAACCGGCAGTCACTGTCGATCGAGGCCGGTGATACGATTATGATATCTCATATTGAGTCCAACTATAAGCGCGGACTGACTGCCGATATTGCCGGTTACGGAACCGTAAGCGATATACGTAAGAAAATCCGTATCACAGAACCGACAGCAATTATTGTGCGCAAGGATTACTATGCATGCGGCAGCATCAATATAAAAATAACAGGCGGCGGCAAGAAGATAGTCGCTAATGCCGCCGTATCGGATCCAAAAAAAACAGGCTCGGGCATACTTTTATACAAGATCACAATTAACGGCGATGAACGTATCTTTGAAAATGAAGAGCACGTCAAGCTCGTAAAAGGTGACAAATTTGAAATTGTTGACGTAATTTCAGATATTGCCAATCCTTCTGAATTGATTGTTAATCTTAAGGGGTATGTGGGAGATCCTGGCAATAACACCGGTGAGGACCGGGGATATGTCATCAATACCAGCCGAGATTTGTGGAAAAGCTATTCTCTGGAAAAAAGAGGGAAGTATTATCAAATGATCGTCGAAAATAATGGTGATATCATCGGAAAACTATTCTTTGATCTTGAAGACCCGGTTCTGAAATACGTCGTTATAGGGACGGAAAACGCCGAGCTGCGCGGTTTGACTCCCGGTGACACGGCTTTGGTGGATGCCGATACGCCTTTGAAGCTGTTTGATATAAGTACTAATGTTGTTCGGAATGCAGGCGTAAAAGCCTTTCTCGCCGGTTCCGATGCTGTTAGACGGCCTGTAGAAATTGGCAAGCCTATGGCGATAAACAACAGAGCAAACAGCGATGCCGACAAAGCATCATGTAGTTATCGCCTGGAAATTGAGCGTGATAAGATATTCCTCGGTTCAGTTACTTTAAATTGTTCGCGGGAGACGCATAATGAAAAATAAATCCAAAGACTTTTCCATCATTGACAAAGAGTTGACGGTTGACGGTACTATTTCCAGCAAAGGTAAGCTGGTGGTAAAAGGGGTTGTTAAGGGGACGCTGATCGGGGAAACTGTAATTATCGCCGAGGAAGGGAAGGTCTTTGCAGATACAAAAGCTTCCAGTATGACCATTGGCGGAACGTTTGAGGGAGAGATCAGGGCTTCAAAGGAATTGATTATCCTTTCTACCGGAAACTGTTCGGGTAAAGTAGTCTGTAAAGATTTTGTCGTGGAAGCCGGGGGGATTTTAAACGCTAAGGTAAATTGCATTACATCTCAGGATATTAAATCTGGGCAGGAGTTGTTAGCGGTTAAAAAATAAACAAGTTTCCATCCATAAATGGTTATTTTTCCGATGAGCGGCGTTCTCCGCGGGTTTCCGCCCTCGACGTACTAAAGTAC
>JAQYVG010000003.1 GCA_030145595.1 Desulfobacterales bacterium
CAGTTTCTTTGGGACGAAGGCAACAAAAAGGTGGGCGTTCTGAGCTTAATGGACGGTATTCTGGGCGGTTCACCGGACAGCATGGCCTTTTATCCCCCCAATGAATATTACGCACCGGGGCAGATTTCGTGGCTGGAAAACGTTCTAAGCGCCATAGAAAACAAGCAAGAAAACAATGGGAAAATATTTATCTGCCTGCATGCACCCCCCATTAACGTTGCAAAACGGCCCAGCATTCCGGCTGATCATAATGAAGTCCTGCTTGTGAGAGAAAAAGTTAATGCCACCTTTGGAACCATAAACCATTTCCTTAGCCAGTTTTTCCATCTTTGCCTGGGCAGAAAAGAAAAAGATGCGGCTTACTCCGGGCCGATTGTGGATATGGTTCTATGCGGGCATGCTCACCAGGACATAGAGTTCAGAATCGACAGCAACATCCGTATCTATCACGGGAACTATTCCTCTAAGCCTGATGCAGCCCAAACGTTCGACAGCAATCGGCCTTATATACTGCAAACGGCTGCATGCGGCCCGGCGGCGATGGAGATGGGTTTCAATAATCCACCCTACTACAGAACAATACACCTCGATTCCAACGGCAACGTTACAAGATTTGGACGAGAAGATGGAATAATGCCAGGGATCTTATCTGTTGTTAAGGCCGAGTTTCTTCATTCTGGAACAAAAGGTTGATCGATTTACCTTTGCAGCGTTGGCAGCACGCGTTATATTCCACCTGTTTTTATTAAGAAGATAGACAACATAATCTTTTTCAAGCTCTTTCCAGGAATAACCGGCAAATGGAGACTCGGCAGCAGACGCAGCAATGCTTTTATCTGCAGACATCGGTTCATCGGTAAGAGACGAGGTGTTGACGGCGCTGCTTTGTATAATTTCTTTTTGCTTAAAATGATCCGGTATCTCACTTACACCCACAATGTCATTATCAATTGTGCTGAGAATATATTTGACAAAATTTTCAAGCTCCCGGATATTCCCTTCCCATTGATAGTCTTCAAAATACTGAAATGTTTTTTTCGATATTTTCTTCTGAGAAACTCCTAATTTGAGCGCTTCTTTCTTGAAAAAATAATTTAGCAGAAGCGGTATATCCTTCTTGCGTTCTCGCAATGGAGGGAGGTGGAGCGGCAGAACATTGATGCGATAGAACAAATCTTCTCTGAATTCTTTTTTGTTAATCGCTTCGCTTAAATTTTTGTTGGTGGCAGATATAATTCTTATATTGATTTTGCTGGTCTTAGTCTCCCCGAGGGGTTTAATTTCACTGTTTTGAATAACTCTCAATATGCGCGCCTGAAGGTGTAATGACATGTCCCCAATTTCATCCAGAAAAACCGAGCCGCCGTCGGCGGCCTGCAATAGACCGGTCTTGTCCTGTATTGCACCTGTAAAGGCGCCTTTTTTGTATCCGAAAAGCTCGCTTTCCAGCAGTGTGTCCGGGATGGCACTACAATTTTGCACAACAAACGGCTTGTCCTCACGAGAACTGAGATTGTGCAATGCCGTTGCGATAAGATCCTTACCGGTTCCGCTTTCGCCGGTAATCAACACGGGAAAATCCGTTCGGGCGTAATCACGGACCCTTTTCATTACATCAATAAAGGGTCGGCTTTGACCAATGATTTGGACCTTGCCCCGAATCTCTCCCAGGGTTTGCTCAAGTTCAAGATTTCTTTCAAGTTGCGCGGTACAGTACAGGGCGTTGCTCATGGCTATGGAGCCTATGTCGATAATGTTCTTGATGAGTTCGATGTATTTTTTATCAAGATCAAGACGCTTGTTGTCTTTGCTGGTGTCGATGAGCTGGACGACCCCGTAAACCTCTCCGTTTTTCAAAATTAACGGAAAAGCGGTAATCCAGGCGCTCTTTAATTTCATGTCCTTTTCAAACTCTTTATAATGACGGGGATCCATGCCGGCCTCGGCAACAGTCATCTCGGCGTTTTCCATTACCCAGCCGACGATGCTCGGCCGATCAGTACTGATACTGGCTCCTGTGATGATATCTATATCCGTAGGGCTTCCCAAAGATTCAACACACACGTATCTTTCTTCTTGCTTAACCCAGATAGATCCACGGTCCACGTTCTGGATCTTCAAAAGCAACCTCAGAAATCTTTTTTTCAGGCTTTCGGGATCAAGATCATCGAAGAGCACTTTGTAGAAATCCAAATTATCAACACTCATACAGCCATCCTTTAATTATAAAATCGCAACAAGATTTTATAATAGTGGCACCTTTTCCTTAAATTGTCGACATATCATCAATCTGACCATATGCAATAGCACCGGAAGTGGCTAAATACAAGCAAGAAATATGGCCATGCTGTTTTGTTGATGTGATATCAAGTGGTTGAGCTGAAAACCCCATCTCTTGGCTTGTTGGCACAATGCTTGCTACATTAATATAGCAAAAATCATCTCGAATTAAAGTGTATCTCTAACCAAAACGGAACTGGCCTCCTCTCTATAAATGAAGAGCTTCCCGGAAGGGAAAAACCATTCAATCTTCTGAAAAATTTTCAAGGAGGATACCATGAAACCTCATCGCAACCTTACAGACAGGCGAAGCGGTAGGGACCGTAGGTTTCGCGACGCTGCAATACCATCCCCGGACAGAAGAAATGGCATATGCAGGCGCAAGTCTCCCCGGCCCCAAAAACATTTGCACTTTGGCCAATCCAATTGCCGCTATACTGCCATTAAAGTTCAAAATTCAAGATACATGCCTTGGATCTGAAAATATCAGACTTTATAGTGCCGGGTGTTTAGCATGGAAGAAAATTCACAAAAACAAATCAAGGGAATGGTAGATCAGGTGGAATTGATCGACAATCGAATGCAACGTCAGTTGGAAAGCATGGCTGTTTTAGATCAACAATACATAGCTGAAAGATGCATTGGCCGACGAAAAGAAGACGGGCTGGTTAGAGATAAGATTGACCAGTACGATCAGTTTTTCAATGTGGGCCGGACAATCACTTCAGAAATGAACATGGACGTTTTGTTCGATGTAATTATGGATCAAACCAACCAGATCATGAGCACTCAAAGAAGTACTGTATTTCTGTACGACGAAACACCCCAAGAGCTATGGTCTCTCGTAGCAACCTCTATGAAAAAAAATGAAATCCGTATACCAGCGGATCACGGGGTGGCCGGGTGGGTCTTTCAAAGCAGCCATCCATTGCTCCTCAATGATGCCTACAATGACCCCCGATTCTATTCCGGGGTAGACAAGGCGACCGGTTTTCGAACTAAAAACATTCTCTGCGTTCCTCTCATTAACCGCAAAGGCCAAAGTATTGGGGTTATTCAAGTTATTAACAAGAATTTGGGAAATTTTACGGATGCAGACAGAAAATTGCTCACATCCATATCTCACTACGTGGCCATTGCACTGGAGAATTCGAAGCTCTACGAAGAAGTGAAAAGCTATTCAGAAGAGCTGAAGTCCACCCTCATACGCATCGAAACTATCGAGAAAGTTAAGAGCCAATTGATGAAGTTTGTGCCGTCTTGCGTCGCCAAGCTGGCAGAGCACAATTCAGATGAACTGGCAGGCAAAAAGATTCCTATGGATGTAACCATACTATTCATTGATATTCAAGGTTTCTCCAAAATCACGGAAGAATTCGACCAAACATTGGTCAACGATATGGTAGAGTCCCATTTTTCCAGTTATCTCGAGTGCATAAATCGGCATGGCGGAGAAGTAAACGAGACTTCGGGCGATGGGTTAATGGTTATCTTCAAGGATGGTTCTTTGGAATCTCATGCCCGGCAAGCTGTTGCCGCCGGATTGGAAATTGTATTTGAGAACTGTCGGTTGAATTACGAGCGTTTATATCCTTGGGGCGAGGTGAAGCTGCATTTAGGAGTCAATTCCGGGGGAGCGTGGGTCGGATCAACCAAAATGAAAAGTTTCACCGGCGAGCGTTGGACTTATACTGCTTCAGGATTAGTTACAATTTTGGCGGCTCGAATTGCTGCTCTTTCTCGTGCGAGTCAACTTTTTGTTGGCCTAGAGACATTTAAATGCATTGAATATGATTCCGATTATGAATTCATAGGGCTCCAAGAAGTTAAAAACGTCAAAAAACCGATTCCTGTTTATTGGGTGAAGCATTTGAAGTAAATACCGGTGGCTAAATATTCATCCCGCAACCCACCTTGCACAAGCAGTCTTGGTGATTTTGGACCCATCGAAAAAAATGAACGATTAAAGCAAATGAAGAGACGAAATCTACCGAAAATACTTGTTACCGGTGCATCCGGGATCATTGGTCGGAACATTATAAAAGACCTCTGCGAATACTGTCGCATATACGCTCTGGCAAGACGAACCCAGCAGGATGCCGGTGTTTTGGCGCACAAAAATATTAAATGGATCCAGGTGGATATCGCCTGTGAATTGAACTTGGCAAAGGTTGTCAAAAACATCAAAAAAGAAGGCGGCGTTGATTTCGTCATCCACCTTGCGGCGTATTACGATTTTGGCAACGTACCTCATCCAGAATATGAGCGGACCAATGTCACAGGTACCCGCTTAATGTTGGAGCATTCCAAGGAACTGGGGATCAAGCGCTTTATTTACTCCAGTTCCATCGCGGCCTGCAATTTCCCCGCGGCCGGAGAATCCGTTAATGAACGTACATCCCTGGATGCAGATTTTCCTTATGCCCGTGTCAAAAAAGAATGCGAGCAAATGCTGAAAAAATACTCTGAAAACTTTCCCTGTTCCTCTCTCCGGCTTGCAGCCGTATATACCGATTGGTGCGAGTTCGGTCCTCTCTATATGTTACTGAAAACATGGCTCTCCTCCTCGTTGAGATCACGAATTTTAGGCGGCAAGGGAGAAGCGGCCATACCATATGTGCATGTCAACTGTGTTTCCAGAGCGATCTCAATTGTCCTTGACAAAACAGATCGGCTGCCGCGATTCGATATCTACGTAATCAGCCCCGACAGCTCCACCTCTCACCAGGAGCTTTACGACCTGGCCACCAGGCTTTATTGCGGGGAAATTAAGCACCCCATTTTTATACCGAAGTGGCTTGCTAAAATATGCGTTTATATTTGTGATTTGCTGGGCAGGCTCATCGGGAAAAGGCCATTTGTGAGGCCCTGGATGATGAAATACATTGATTTGCAATTAAACACAGAATCAGATTATACTCGAAAAACCCTTGGGTGGGAGATCCCGCAACGGATGAACATTTTGCACCGATTGTTGTTGCTTATTGATAATTTGAAAAACTCTCCGCTTCAATGGCATCAAATGAACAAGGCCGCTCTGGAAAAAACACGTCTGGAAAGACCGAATCTGATCCTTGCCGAATTGATGCAGAGCATGCAGAAAGAAATAACCGATCGGTCACTGCAGAACCTGATCTCCCCTGGTTATACGAACAAACCGAAACATTACTATGATCTTCAGAGTCCCAACAAAGTAAAGTGGTATATAGAGCTGGTTTATAACCTTTTAATCGCATCCGTTCGCAACAGCGACCGGTACCCGCTGGTAAATTATGCCCGGTCTTTGGCCAATATCAAAAGTCAGGAAGGCTTTGATGCTGCTGAAGTCTGCCTGATGTTGAATGTAATTGCAAACAATCTCCGTTCAGCCCTCCTGGCACGCCCCGAAACTAAAGGGATGGAATTGCTCATCCACGACTGGATCTCTTTAGCCATACAACTGGCCATAGATGAAGTCGAAAATTCATTTGAACGCGTTTTCCCTTTAAAGACGGCAGAAAGAGGTGCGAGGGTGCTGGAAATTTATAATCAAGGATATAAAGATTCGACAACCGCTTTTTGTTATATGATTTGATGATAGCGTAGGTGAATACTTGCTTGGCATCCAGGCTGTTCGGTAGACCGCCGACAGCTCGTAGGTGCGATAGGCAACTGCAAAGAACATTTTTAATATTTGATATTTGTGCTATGATAAGGATAAAATAAAAATTACAGGGATGTATAGAATTGAGTTCGCCAAAAAGGCAGCTAAGTTTTATCAACGGATTGACACCATTACCGGCCGACGTCTTAACCACATTTTTGAAAGATTGTCGGATTATTAGAAATATTATAATAATGTTAGGAGCTTTCAATGCAAAATATTGATATTAACCAAGCCAAAAAACGTTTGTCTGAACTTGTCGAGAAGACTATCAGCGGGGATGAAATCATCATTACTAAAGCCGGGCAACCGATTGCCAAACTTATTGGTATCCCCAAACGAGACAAAAAGCGTCAGTTTGGCACGGCAAAGGGTCTCATTAAAATATCCGATGATTTTGATAAACCGCTTGAAGACTTTCAGGGTTATATGTGATGCGGGCATTGCTTGATACGGGCACTTTCCTATGGTTTATTGCTGATAGTGATCGGCTGAGCATTAATGCACGTAACTACATCGCAGATTTGGAAAATGAACTTATCTTGAGTGTTGCAAGTCTATGGGAGATCGCTATCAAATCGAGTCTTGGAAAGCTTGAGTTGCTACGTCCCTTTGATCAGCTTATACCGGAACAGCTTGAAATAAATGCGGTCGATATTTTGCCGATAGAACTAAAACATCTTTCAAGTGTAATCAAACTGCCATTTCATCATCGAGATCCCTTTGACCGTTTAATAATTGCCCAAAGCATTACGGAAGATATGCCCGTGATAAGTGGTGATAAAGCATTTCAAATGTATCCAATTGAAGCTATATGGTAATGCTCAAATTGCCCTCTGAGAAATAGTCTTAAACAAAGTCGGTCTGCATCCCCCCGACAAATCGGAACAGACAGAGTTCCAGTTCACTGAATGCGACCCGGAGTTTATCCCGCCGTAGGGCGCCGCTGCCTGCTGAGTTCTTCCAACCTTAAAACAAACGCGAAACCCCAACCCAGATAAAGCGACCGCATGCTCTTATTGCTTTTCATTTCTTTTTATCTCCACATTGTGTATGTGCTTCCGTTATGGAAAACACGATCACAAGCTCAGCGGAACCTCTCTTGACACAAATTCGGCAACTGTTCCGAAACGATCTGGCACTGGAAAACGATTTTCTCAGGCAGGAAAACAGGATTCTCAGAAGCAAACTTGGTAAACGCGTGCCTTTGACAGATAAAGACCGAAGAGTGCTGGTAAAGTATGGCTTGCGGATTAAGGAACGTCTGGCCGATGTTATCAGCATTGTCAAACCGGAGACTCTGCTTGCGTGGCACAGGAGGATTATACAGAAAAAATGGACTTATAGTAAAAAATCAAATCAACCGGGACGACCTCGAACGAATAAACAGACCGAGGAGCTTGTCGTCAAACTGGCTGAGGAAAACACTTGGGGTTATCGACGCATCGAAGGTGAATTGAAAAAACTTGGACATCATGTTTGTCCGGGCACGGTTCGAAATATCCTGCAAAAACATGGACTGTCCCCGACTCCCGGACGAAAAAGCATGTCCTGGAAAAAATTTATACAGTCTCACATGGATGTCTTGTGGGCTGGAGACTTTTTTACAGAAGAAGTTTGGACAATGAAAGGGCTTGTGACGTATTATACCCTGTTTTTCATACATCTTGGTTCACGGAGAGTGCATATTGCAGGCTGTACGCCAAATCCAAACTATGTGTGGACTTCACAGCAGGCCAGAAACTTTTCCATGCTGCTGGATGAGATCCCGGAAAGATGCCGCTACATCATCCATGACAGAGATAACAGCTTTCTGCCATTTGATTTTGTTGTCAAATCCGAAGGAATCAAAATCGTTAAGATACCCCCGCAGGCACCCATGTGTAATGCCTTTGCGGAAAGATTCGTGCGTGAGGCAAGAGAGACGCTTAACAACATTATCCCGCTTGGTGAAAATCATTTCCGTCATGTGCTTAGATGTATTGAACTGCATCACAACAGGGAAAGACCTCATCAAGGCATTGGAAATGTCATTCCGTTACATTTTGTTTACCCCGAAGAGCCTGCAGATTCAAAAAGCGTTCACTGCCGTTCTTCGCTTGGTGGTCTGATGAATCATTACTATATCGATAAAAAAGCTGCGTAATATCAGATCGGCCTATTCTTGATTCATAGGGAAGCTCTGTCCGGTCTTTTCCATATGGTGACATCTGCACCTTTGCATCTAACCATCCAAATCAACGGTCTATTCTCACCTTGTATCCCAGAAACGTACAGGAAATCCACCAATCATCTAGCGTAATCATTCTCAATTCCGGTCAGTTGTGTCCAGATGAGTTTTTGAACACTACAAGTTTCACGGTTATCACAAAATCATCACCAATACAGATATCATAATTTTGTTTAATATGATTTTGCTGTTACTGACAGTAGAATGGGATTGGAGTGTTGGTTGGACTTGCACGCCCTATTTTTTGGGGCTAACAACAGATTTGGGCGATTGATACATTCCTTTGATTTTATAATACAAATCATACAGATGGACGGCCATGATCGCCGTGATCAACCTGGGCACCCACAGCCAGAAAGCACTGAGTCCTAACGGTAGAAACAGCGCCGGATCCTCGACCATAGAATGATTGATCCCGATGGAAAAATGGAGTCTTTCAAGCTCTCGGGCGGTAAGATTTCCTTCTTTGGCTTCTTCCACTATCACCGCGCCTCCATAAGCAACCCCGAATACGGTTGCCGTCAGCCATAATATGCCGACTCTTTGGTCCAGACCCATGGTCTTTAAGAGAGGAGTCAATATCTTAACGAGATGAGGAATCAGGTTGAAGCTTTTCATGGTTTCAAGAATTATCATTAACACCATGATGATAACGAAAATCTTGAAGCTAAGATACAGCATCGCTACAAACCAGCTTTTCAGCATAATCAGCATAGGCGGATGGACTGCAACCGACGCGCCTATTGGTGCAGGCGTTGCTGAGTCCGGTTTGATGAAAAAAGAGATCGCCGTTACGGTTACGATAGAAGCTGTCAGGCGCAAAAGGGTGGCTCTAACCGGGTTCAAGCCCGACTTTCCCTGAATAACCCCTTCTTGTATTAGATTATGGGAAATGAGCACAAAATTAGCGATAAGCGTCATCTGTACAATGGTAAGAGGAAGCATGGCCATGGCGGCAATGCATCCGTATATTCCGGTCAGCATACCGGCAATAAGCGGCAGGGCGGCTACCGGCGGCAGGTCCAGCAGGTTCATGCCGGGTTTTAAAAGAAAATCTATTTTATATAACCAGCCGCTGTATTCAAGCAGAGCGGTCAAGAAAGATATGGGTATAAGGATTTTGAGCATCCAGATAAACCCGCTCAACCCTTTTTTAACACCGGACCTCAGACTCTGCTTAACTGTGCGTTGAATGTTTTGCATTTCATCACTGCTTCGGACTGCAGGCAATGCCGTCCGATACAAGATGCTTAAGCTTTTGCTGCAGAACCCTGTAAGAAAAAAAACGTTTTGCTATTTCGTAGTTTTTCTCTACCATGGCCTGGCGGCGTTGCGGATTCTCTAATACCTCCCGCGTCTGACTTACAGCCTCCTCGGACACATACCCGTCGATCTCAATCACATCAAAGCCCTTGGGCTGGATATCAAATGAATAAATTGAATAATTGTTCACAACTATCGGTTTTTTAAAATATATGGCTTCAAGAAAGGCATTCCCAAACCCTTCAAAATTGGACGGATAGGTTACCAGGTCGGCATGGGGATAAATATCATCCAGGGTGTAGATTTTTTTCCCTTGTTTAGTATACTCTCTGCATTCATTGACAATGCCTGACGCAAACATCGTATCAACCTTCAAAAGTTTGGAATATTCCTTGACCCTATCTTCATAATCGTAACCTTCATCCCCGGAAGCATGGGAAATAACCAGTCTGGCTTTCTTGCCCAGCCTGTGCACAATTTCGATGGCATGTTCAATCCCTTTGCGCTTAACAACCCGGGTCGGCTGAAGGATTAAAAGCTCGTCTTTCTCAAGACCGAGAGAATGTCGCACATCGGAAGCATAATCATCAACCGGCGGCGGCGGGTTTTCAAAATCCATGACATTCGGGATAGTAGTTGACGAAATACCGGTCCTGAGGCTTAATTGATTGTCAGCCGAAGAGTTGATAACCACATGCTTCATTGACGGCAAATGGGGCGGAAACGCCATATTCAGGTATTCCCAGACCGCATTCGTAAGAAAATGCTTGCGCTCCCAGAAAAAATCGTGATGGTGGGCTATTGCCGGCATTCCTGTTTCAGATATCACCTCTGTAATAGCTATACCAAGGGGGACATTCAGCGGAATCGTCAGCGAATTTTCCGGCACTAAAAGTTCTATATTAAATTTTTCGATAAATCTGTAAAGTTCGTCTTTTAACTTTTCTTTAAATTCATAAATTTTTTTCGTAAGGCGTCGCTCGCGCTTGCGGACACCAAAGCAGTTTTCGTAAATATCTCGAATTTCAGGATGGCGAAAATACGCTTCTTCTACCAGATAGGAACGATCTTCCGGACGGTCGAGTCTTCCGGCAAAGTAATAGCAGTTACACCCATTCTTTTCAAAAACATCAGCCCATTTTGCGGCCTCCAGGGAAACGCCGTCCGTCCCCGCAAGACGTGTTGCAACAAATCCGATATTGTGTTTCTGACCGCAGATTTCACAGTGACTCATCTTGCGCTCCTTGTTTGCGAGACCTTTGCAGGCCCAAAAAAAACGCTTTTCCCCTTAATCTCGGCATGCGGGAAAAACGCTTTAATGTTGTATCCAATCTTGCTCTACACCCTTATTCAGGCGGGACATTCTCAGGTAAACCGGATCGTATTATTATTTCTCAGTGTAAAACTGCAGCTTGACCGAACCTACCTCGATTTCATCGAAGTCTTCAAGAGCGACCGACGCTTTTACAGTCTCACCATTGACCTTCGGTTTGGTCATACCACCCACATAACTTAATGAATATCCTTGGGGTCTCTTGCTTATGGTTGCAGCGGTCGCCCCCATCATGAAGCCGCCTATCACAATATCACAAGTGTCACTCTTCCCTATTTTGGTAAGCTTCTTGACAAGCTTTATTTCCCCCTCACCGCCGCTCAGATATGACAGCATACCTACCGGTTCCTTGGCCTCTGCCGTTGCACCCTTGGGTATGGCCTGGGCCAGCATATCCCGATATTTGTCCGTATCCATAACCATGGTCTGATCCATGCTGGCGGCAGCTTCATCCGGTTGTTTCTCACCTTCATCGTAAGTAAAGATCAGGGTATGCTTGCCGATAAGAATGTTGTCGCCATCTTTAAGCCAGTGAGATGAAACAAGTTCCTTGTTTACAAAGGAACCGTTTTTACTTTGCAGGTCCGTCAGTAAAAATCCTTCACCCACAGAGTCTATCTTGGCATGATGCCCGGAAACAGCGAGGTTCTCGATCGGCACATTGTTACTTGCCTTCCGACCTACCGTCATAGACTGCCCCTCTTCAATGCGATAAGTAGCGATGGTGTTATCTTTGAATGTAAGTGTCAAAGTCGGCATTGCAGTACCCTCATTTTTAATGAAATATTTTTTTCATAATCTGTGAAATCATTCCCATGATTCCGCCTTTTTCATTATCAGCTTTTATTTTTACTACAATAACGGTTATATTATCATCTCCACCACGCTCATTGGCTAAATCTACAAGCGTCTGGCAGGCCTTTGCAGGCTGTTCTGCTTTGACAATATCGAGAATTTCTTCAGGAGATACCTTGTCGCTAAGGCCATCGGAACTGATGGTCAGAATATCGCCTTTAAAACATTGGATCTCACAGACATCAGCTTCTACCGTTGCTTCAACCCCCATGCCCCGGGTGAGCATGTGTCTAAAGCGCGGGTCCAGTTTCTGGGCCATTTCAGGATTGATCGCCATCTGCTCTGACATCACGTTGTGGGTCACGGACAGCAGTTCGATGCCTCCGTCATGCACCAGGTATACCGGGCTGTCACCCACATTGGCCACAATCATAGTATCGCTGGTAAAGAAGGCCGCCGATACGGTGGAACCCATCCCTTTATAGTCTTCATTACTTTGTGCTACCTGGTGGACACCTTGGTTGGCCATGTTGATACTGGAAAGCAGCCGGTTGGCCTCTTTGGAAAGGGTTTCGTCGGGGTCCTCCATCTCTTCGACATCGCCCTCCTCTTTGAAACGCTTCATGTAATCTCGTATGGTATCTACCACCAGCGCACTGGCCACTTCACCGGCCAAGTGTCCACCCATGCCGTCGGCCACCATGTAAAGCTTCAGGTCATCATCAAGATAGAAAGAATCTTCGTTGCCTGTCCTTTTTTGACCAACATCAGTAATTGCTGCAGATTCTATGGCAATCATAATTGATACTGTAAGGCTAGACTGTTTATCTGGATATAAAACAAACCGTGCTTATCGAAGGCTCGATAAACTCTGGGTTTATCATTGAAACTTTTGACAATTAATCTACCTATTAAGATAGGTGACCTATATTACAAAAATACAGTTAGGTCAAGTATTTCGTTGCCGGGCGCAGCTATACCACCAGCGGCCGTCATTGAGAGATCTGTAAAATTCGCTTAAGATTATCCCGATGTCTTTTTAGCCATAACAGCATCGATCTTTTGCCCGAGCATTCTTAGATGGCTGCACAACTGGGACGCATTTTTATAACGCTTTTCGCGGTCCTTTGCCAGGGTATTGCCGATTATGGTTACAAGCGGTTTTACAATTTTGGGGTTGAATTTTCTCGGGTCCGGATGAGGAACATTCATTATCTGGTTCATCAAGGCCATAGGGTTTTCGCCGCGAAAAGGGAGTTCGCCGGTAAGCAGCTGAAACAGCATGACCCCGACTGAAAAGATATCAGATCTTCCGTCGACCTTTTCACCGGCAAACTGTTCCGGTGACATGTAGTAGGGGGTCCCCTTGACTACGCCGGACTGGGTATGGGAGGTTGCCGCGATTCTGGCAATGCCGAAATCGGTAATTTTTACAACACCTGTTTTCAAAAGCATTATATTGGCCGGTTTGATGTCTCGATGAACGATCCCTATCTTGTGAGCATACTCCAGCGCATCGCTGATGTCAGCAATATAGTCAATAACCTTACGCATGGGCAGGAGTTTATCTTTTTTGGTATATTTACTCAGGTCTTCACCTTCTAAAAATTCCATGGCGATGTAGGCCAAATCCTGCTCATCACCGGCATCGTAAATGGTTACGATATTGGGGTGCGAGAGGGTCCCGGCACTTTCAGCCTCCCGGAAGAACGCCTCTTTCATCTTCTCGGCTTCTTCGGGCTCGAAGTCATCGGCAAACCGTACAGTCTTGATGGCGGTGGTCCTGTTAATGCGCGGGTCCTGGCCCAGGTAAACCATACCCATGGCACCTTTGCCCAGTTGTTTGAGCACTTCATACCTGCCCAAGGTCGGGCGGGTACCGGTAGTGCCGGACAAAAGTTCGTCTCTTGGAGGTCCGCTCAGGAAACCGTCACCGAATATCATGGTCTCGCTGGTCTGAACCAACTTCTTTTTGCGTTCAGTCACATCCTTGAATTTGGCATCATGTTCTTCAATATATTCAAAAACGGAAGCCGCTTTATTATATTGCCGTTTTCTTTCGTAGTCCAAGGCAAGGTTGTAGAGGACATCCTTCATTTCGTCGTCCACCGGTACCCGGCGCAGCTTGTCAAAGGCCATGTCCAGCATCCCCTGGCTTTGAAATGAAAGTCCCAGCATTCGATTTGTTTCAGCAGATTCAGCTTCCACCTTTTCTTTGCGAGTCTCGGTTACAAAATATTTGATACTGACCACACCGATGTAGCCCAAAACAAGCTGCAAGAATGGGTAAGTAATCCAAACCCAAAGGCCGCCTGAAACAAATAAATAAGTCGATCCCCCAGTAAGGACAATCAGCAGAATAAAAAAAACAAGACCCGCAATCCCGGCTTTTACTCTCGGCAAAACAAAGGTGATTATCAGCCCTAAAACAAGTATCATCACAAGCTCTGCGGATGAACCCCAGGCAGGCTGTTGAATAAATTGTTTGTTAATAATGGACCAGATGGTGTTGGCAGAGAGTTCCCCATCAGGCATGATTGGATCGGTGGGTGTACTGAACAGATTCCCGATTCCCGCAGCAGATGCGCTTACTAAAACAAGCTTGTTTCTAAAGACGCTCGCAGAAACCTTGTCGTTGATGACGTCAAAAAAGGAATAGCTCTTAAAAGAGCCGCGGGGACCTTTGAAGCTGATCATCATCTCAGTACCCCAGGTAGTCGGAATCTCCAGGCTGCCCAGATAAACGGCCGAACCCAAAACAGCCCGAATTTCACTGGTTGGCAGGTTCAGATACTCGGCCGCCAGCTTTACCGTATATGAAGGGATGTAGAGTCCTCGATATTCATATAAAAGCCGCTCACGCCTGGCCGTTCCGTCCATGTCAGGCGCTATGTTGATGTGGCCGATTCCTGTGGATGCTTTGAACAGGGTGTCAAAGGGCAGGGCTATTTCAGCGGCCCTGGGGGCACCCAACCCCTCAGGATCACTAACCATCCGGATAGATTGATCAATAATGCTCTCGTCGGTTTCTGCCGGGCCTTCAATGCCCGCCGCTGACATTTTGAAAAAAACCGGGAGAACAACGTTGCCGGCTGCATGCAGCGACGCGGTTAATATTTGGTCGTTATCCAGCCTTGCCTGGGATTCCCTCATGGTCTCTAGAAACATTAGCCCTTGTTCGCCGGTGAGATCCAGCATCGTTTCGGAAAAAAGTGCATCGAGATTCTTCAACACCTTTAAGCCGGTGCTTTCCTCGGCTTCACTTAAAATAATATTGAGCCCGATAACTCTGGGTTTGCCTGCACTTATTTTTGTAATGCCTTGGGCTAATAGGGAGCGGGGCCAGGGCCAACGCCCGATCTTCTCAATGGAGTCGTCATCAATATCCACAATGACAATATCACTCGGACTCTGGGGATCACTCCTCAACTCCATCATTACATCGTAGAATTTGAATTCCAATGTGTCGAGAACATTCATGCTGAACAACACGATAAAGATGACCGTTATAACCAGGCCCAGAGCTTTTTCCGGATGTCTTTTGAGAATGTCCATATTAAATCCCTCGGCTCCCTATATTTAACCTCGATAGAGCGTAAATCCTTAGTGTAGCGTCAAGCATCATATCTGCGGGTCTTATCATCAAATTCGACCTCTTGCACCAAAGCAACGCTGTGAAACTCTAGGATTGTTTGCGGAGCAAGCTGTATTTTTGCACCATTGTTTAAGGTTACACCAGTGGCGAGCACTCTTTTTTCGTCGACCTTGATACCATTTTTGCTGCCCAAATCACGGATATAGAACCGGCCGTCATCAAAATAGATCTCGCCGTGCTTCCGCGATACCGACCGGTCCGGAATACAAATCGTATTATCGCTGCTACGCCCGATAAGCGTAGTCCCGGCAACCTTAAAACTTTTCCCGGTCTCAAGGCTATCGCTCTCGACGACTTTAACCGCAGCGGGCGGCACCGTCTGCAGATCTTGATCATCCTCCATAAAGACGGTTTCATCTTCTATGTCCGCTGCCGGCACTTCATCCAAAGCCGTGGTTTTGTCCGGCTTGACCGGGACCACAACCGTCTGCCGTTGCCTGTTGATAAACCACCAGGTAATCCCGCCGGCAAGGGCCAGCAGTACAACGAGTCCGGCGATCCAGGTCATCGCAGGTTGCGCTCTTTGGTCCTTACCGGCAGCCGGCGGCGGTGCCGGCCGGGTCAATCCAGCCACTTTTAGAGTCATCTCGGCTGATCCGGTCCGTCCGTTGACGTCGATGGCTTCGACACGCAAGATATGGAGTCCGCCGGGAAGTCCGGCCGTATCCCAGTGAAAAATATCAAACGGAGCAGTTGCACGCTCTTCTTTTAGGCTGGCACCTACATAGTATCTTACTTTGGCAATCGCTCCCTGCGGTTTGATGCTTGTTTTTACCGTTACAACGCCTTTGACATGCTCGGCTGTACCCGGCTCGACAAAGCTAATGCTCAGCGGCCGGGAAACCGGCAGCGGCGGTGACCAGAAACGCTTTTCATCCTGCCTGCGGGCACCTGCATGCTGAACCTTCATTACCAGCGTGTGCTCTCCACTTGGACTGTGAGTAATATAGGTAATTAGATACTGATTTTTCAGTTGATTGGCTATGGCCCGGTAAAGCCCCTGAAGATCGGATAGAGAAGTCGCCAACAGATTCCGCCCTCCGGTGAAACTGGCTATGCGACCGAGTTCCCGGGCATCAACCTTGGGGCCCACTCCGATAGTAAAAATCGGTACGCGAATAGATTTGGTGGTGGCGACATCGATCACATCGTTGGCCGTGTGCATACTGCAGGCACGCCCTGCTTTCTCATCCTTACCGTCCGTGAGCAGGATGATTGCCCGCCTTCCTCTGGGAATCTCTGCTGCTTTTTGAACAGCCTCAAAAGCTGTATCATATAAACACGTGGCTGCATTCGGTTTGGCGGCCAGTGCATTAACGGCCTTAATGACCGCGTCGTGATCGGTTGTAAAATCCACTTTTAGGCTCGGTTCATTATTGAAACTAAAAAGTGCCACCCGATCATCCCGGGACAACATGGAAATGAAATTGACAGCAGCCTTTTTAGCTGCGGTCATCGAGGTCTGGCCGGCACTCCTGGCCTGCATGCTTCCGCTAGTATCAATGGCTAGCACAACGGTCATAGGATCGGTGGCGGGAGACACATCGTCAACGGTAACCTTCCTGCCGTCTTCAAGAATTTCAAAATCTGTGTCCGACAGCCCCAAAACGGGATTATTATCAGCAGCGGTCACACTGGCATATACGCGCACCTGATTTGCAGACTTGTCGGCAGCCGTTACGGTCTCGATATAGTTGATGGTCAACTCTTTGATGGATTGGCCCCACGCCGGCACAGTCATGGTAACCACTACCAATAAGCAGACTGTCAGGTATATTTTAACTTTACAATTCAAGCGGTTTTGCTCCACCGGCATCGCCTCCTCCCCAAACTTATAAAGTATAATTAAAGGCCCTTTAAGTGTCAACTGGAACAACGAGACCTTTGAACTGAAACAGCAGAATTGATTGGGAGTCTATCTTTTCAGGTCCTTGACAACGAATGCTTTGAGATCGGCTTCTATTTCCGGATGTTTGGTTTTAATCACCTTGGGCTGGACATTGACCAAATGATAAACGCGCTCATAAACAGTTTGGCTGATGACGACTTCACCTGCTGCGGCGCCATCGCAATACCTGGATGCACGGTTGACAGTGTCGCCGATGACCGTATACTCCAAACGTTCCGCGGACCCGATGAAACCGTGGATGACTGCACCTGTGTGAACACTGATGCCTACGTCAAAAACAGGCAGCCTGCGCACTTTTCTTCCTTCTCCCAGCTTGCTGACCGCCCGCTGCATTTCCAGCGCCGCCTTAACCGCCTTTTCACATTGATCGTCGTCTTTTTCGGGACTGCCGAATACCGCTAAAACCGAATCTCCGACATATTTGTCCACAACACCGTCATGTTCGAAAACTATGGGAACAAAGGCATCGAACATCTCATTGAGCATCCGGACAACTTCGTCCGGCTCCATCTCGGCACTAAGCGCGGTGAAGCTGCGCACATCCGAAACGAGAATAGTAACCGGATCCACTCTTTCTCCTCCGGCCCGTAAACGGCTGTCTGTAGCGCAAATTCGTTTGGCAATCTTGGGGGAGAACTGCCTTGAAAGATGAAATCGCAGTTCTTTTTCTCGTTTGAGGTCTTTTCGTAATATGTGATCCCTGACAAACATCGCCACCTGGTTGGCAATGGCGCGCATCAATTCCAGATCGGTTCCAAAAAACGCTTCATGGGTTAAATAGTTGTCAACGTACATCACTCCCAGAACCTGCTCTCCCAGCAGCAGCGGAACATAAATCGCCGACTGTACGCTGTAGTAAATAGCACTTTCAGGCGTATCATTTCCCTTATGGCTTTCAGCAGCAGACCAGATAAAAGGCTCACGCCTGTCATAAGCCCGTTTGATCCAGGTCATGCTAACGGAATGATCCCCCTGGGGCCAGTGAGCTTTGAGAAGCAGCTCGCCCCGCTCGTCCGGCAAGAGAACGGCTCCGCGCTGGGCGTTGGGAATCGCCTGTTGCAAATGTTCGACCAAAATTTGCACCAGAGAATCCAGTGTGTCGGCTGCACTTAGCATATGACAAAGGTCGTTGAAAGCGGTTAATTGCCGCCGCGACCGGGCAAGCATTTCATCCGCAGAATCATGGCTGGATATCGCATGCTGAAGTGTCGTAATATCCTTTAAATCAACAATAGTCCCTTCGAGAGCCGGGACTGGAACCGGTTCCGCAACAGGTGGCATCGGCCCCACGAAGTTTGTAACAATGGTTGCAGATTCCGGTGCCTTATCTTCGTCGGATATGTCAACTTTGGGTTCCACCAACTCTGAAATCAAAACGTCAGCATCCGTATCATGGCCTGGATCATCAGCGGATGGTATCGGCTCCACCTGCTTCCTGGTTATGGTGGGAGAATCCGGGAACGGGCCGGGAGCGGATACAGGCTCTTCCGGTCCTATCTGCTCCATTAAACTGGTGGGGGAATCCGAAACCGGACCTGGATCGGGTTCGGATGCCGGCGGTTCCATCTGAACTTCAATCATCGTCCACCCAATCTGCACCTTATCCCCCGGTTTCAGCCGCGTTTCGGTTTTAATTGCAGCTCCGTTCACCAAGGTACCATTGGCACTGCCCAGATCTTCAATCCAATATTCATTGTTTTCAAAAGTAAGGCATGCATGAATATGGGAAATATAATCATCTTCTACCAAATCGATATCAATGTACTGGTCGGGAGAAGGGTTGCGGCCGAAGATGATCGAATTCGATTCAGTCTCAAACTGTTTCGGCGCTTGTAATGGCAGCGAATAACTGATTATCATAGCCTTCTTGTGACATTTGTTTTGATCAAGCGGAGGCACGGCTCTGCCGTTGTTTTTGCATGGCGAAACGTTATTGAAGTTCCCTGTGGTCCCGATTATCTGGATCTGCGCTGCGGCAAACTACGATGAATACACTCGCTGTTTCAGTTTAAAATGAAGCTTCAAGGTGATCAACACCGGTTGGCTCAAGCATGTCGTCAAAACCGTTATCGGATGATTTCAATTAAATACAATGACTTGTGTCAATTTGTCAAGAAGAATCGGCCGGTCGTCATATGCATAAATGAAGAAATCGGTTGCGAAATCGCAGTATCTCCGCTATTTTCTAACCAGTGTTCCTATTTGAGTCTGAATTTCTGTTAAAGAAGTTATCCGGCTTTATTTCTTAAAATAATTGAGGAGAAATATTATGCCAAATGTTGACGTGCTTGAAATTCTACTACAATCTAAGGTGTTTAAGGGACTTTCTGATGAACATTTAAAAAAGTTTGCCGACCGTGGTGATATCGTTACCTTTGAAAAAAATGAAACAATCATAAGCGAAGACCAAGCCGGACACCCTTTTTTTATTGTCATCAAGGGCCAAGTAGAAGTCGTTCTTCCTGAGCCAGCCTCGGGTCAAGATTCCGAAAGGGTTACAAGGATAAAGCTAAACCTGCTGGAGCAAGGTGACTGCATCGGGGAATATTCTCTGATAGACGAACAACCGGCATCTGCTACAGTGATTGCGCTGGAACCTTGCATACTTTTTGAAATTTCTAGATCGCATTTTGAAGAAATTATTAACATCAGTGATTTTATCGCCAAGACTGTTTATAAAAACATCCTTTTAATCACTATCGAAAGGGCTCGCGACGGTAATCGGCAACTCGATATATGCTTTTATTAGTGCCTAATCAATCGTTTATAGAGAGTCTCCAAGAGATCGCTTTGGGAAAAATGCGATTACTATCGCCGTAATATACGAAACTGAGTTTAACAAACAGAAAATTATTGCGAGGAACGGCATGATATACATAGCTAATTTTCTTCACGTCACCGACCAGCAAGAAGTTTTGGAATCCGAACGAAGACATGGTGAGTTCAGCCTGATCATCGAATCCGGTAGCCATGAGACCGCCATGCAAAAGTTCAAAGATCGAATCATCGCATTCAGGGAATCGAGCGATTTCTTTCAAGGCGACTGCCGCATCTTTTTTACACAGCTTTTGGAGTTTGATTCCTTTCCCAAAATTGAAGCTATCATGCTGAATTACAAATCGATAGTCGGAGACCCCTTTTTACCATTTATCGGCTGTTCTATCCCAACCGGAGAATCAGATGCCTGCCGCATTTTTGATTGGGAAAACAACATGCCGGAAATTGATGGTAAAAACGAGTATCTTTTTCTGGAATTTAAAGATTGAATTATACCATTTTCGATACTCCCGTGTTGAACATCTTTTTGCGCTGGTTTTCGCTAATCGTCTTAAAAATTACCGGGTGGCGTACGCACGGCCGGCTGCCGGCTACTCTTAAATTTGTGCTTGTCGGTGCTCCCCATACTTCCAACTGGGATCTTCCATACGCGTTATTCATTATTTTTGTTCTCAGGGGTAAAATATACTGGTTGGGAAAAGAGTCCTTATTTCGCCGGCCGCTTAAAGGGTTTTTCAAATGGCTGGGAGGCATACCGATTGACCGATCCAAATCGAAAAACGTTGTGGCCCAGTCAATTCAACAATTTCATCAGAATGAAAAGCTGATTCTTACGATAGCACCGGAAGGCACCCGTTCAAGGGTCAAAAAGTGGAAAACAGGATTCTATCATATCGCCAAAGGCGCAAACGTTCCCATTGTACTGGGCTTTCTCGATTATCGACGCAAAACTGGAGGAATAGGTCCGGTGATTTATCCAACCGGAAATGTTGATGCGGACATGGAAACTATCAGAGCGTTTTACGATGGTATCACAGGTAAATTTCCTGAAAAATCAATGACCTAATTTCAAAGCAATTCTCATAATACAGAACTTATTTTCTGCCCTCAGATCCCCTTGGCACGACGTCTTGTCGGGTCGTCTTGTCGGGTCGAAGCCGGAGGCGAAGACTGAAGCCGGAGGCGTAGCCTGAAGCTTTAGCGTAGGCGGCCCTGGCGCGACGTAGCTTTAGCGAAGGCGGCCCTGGCGCGACGTAGCTTTAGCGAAGGCGGCTGACCCCTTGAACTGTAATTTGGAGATGATCCATAAAAGTAGACTTTCCTTCTGGTTAAATTCGTGTTATTGGTTTTCAGCTTACATCCGGAACTGCAATCCAGCCTTAACAAGTGTCCATCCAGAAATGAGGATTTTTGTCCAATATCAAGGCATGCGAAAAAAATAACCACAGGCATATGTGTAATATTTCGAGGATTATTTTTTGAGCATAACGCAGAGATTGGGCCAAAAGACCATTTGTGGATGGGCACTAATTAAATTTTCTCACCTTAAAAATCAGGAGGTAGCGTATGCGAATCTTACTAATCGGCCAAGCGGCATTTGCCGCAAAAACGTTGGAAAGTATGCTGGCGAGGGGCGACGACGTTGTGGCGGTTTACGCACCGCCGGACAGGCCCGGCGGCCGGCCGGACCCCCTTAAGGATACGGCCGCTTCCAAGGATATCCCGGTTTATCAGCCCACAACGTATAAAGATGATCAGGTGTTTGCCGAGTACAAGGAACTCAAACCGGATCTCACTGTTTTGGCGTTTGTCACGGATATTATTCCGGCACGCTATTTCGAAGTTCCCACGCAAGGGGCTATCTGCTACCATCCTTCGATCCTGCCGCGCCATCGAGGGGCCAGCGCCATTAACTGGGCCGTGATCATGGGGGCTACCAAAACCGGGCTGACGATATTCTGGCCGGACGGCGGTATCGACACCGGTGAAATCCTTTTGCAGAAAGAAATTGACGTAGGTCCGGGCGATACCACCGGTTCCCTCTATTTCAACTACCTTTTCCCCATGGGAGTGGAGGCCATTTTAGAATCCATCGATCTGATCAAAGCAGGTAATGCTACCAGAATTTCTCAAGATGAAGCCGAAGCCACCTATGAACCGCCCTGCGATGACCGTGTAGCCGGCATCGACTGGTTCAAACCAGCTCCAGAGGTACACAATCTTGTACGCGGCTGCGATCCCCAACCCGGGGCCTTCGCCATGTTCAAGGATGAAAAAGTTCGTTTATATGGTGCAAGACTCATGGAGGAGTCCCATGACAAGGCACCGGGAACAATCCTCCAGATTGATGATCAAGGTATACAAGTGGCGGTCTCGGGCGGTAAACTGGCCGTCTCCAAGGTCCGGGCGCCTGACATCGGAAAAGTCGCTGCGGCCGAATTTGCCGCTGAGAAAGGGCTGAATGTGGGAGATATGTTAACCTAATCCGGCTGGTGAGAAAATCATAGATTCTCAATAAGTACAGACAAGTTAACTGTGCATCATCATTCTGGATGCCCGCCTTCGCGGGCATGACAGGGTTCTGGTACGTTAGTCATTCCCGCGAAGGCAGGAATCCAGAATAAATTATTTGCAAAAAAAAGACCTTTGAAAATGCCTGCAACGGACATTTTCAAAGGTCTTGTATTTTAATATGTATTTCCTTTATCCAGCGGGAGGTTTACACTATCGTTGCATACATAACACATCGAGCTTTGATAAAAATATTATTTTTTGCAACGTTTATTAAATTCAGAATCCTACTATGGATCCGGGCACAAAATTATTGACGATCAGGTTTTAAGAAAGGTTTTTATAAACTTGGCCCAGTTTTCCCCTTCCAGTTCCTGGGAAATATCTTCAACCGAAACACCGCCATCTGCGGCCACCGAAAAATCCTCATTGGCCATGGCAAAGAGCTTTTCCCTTTCCTCATTAATAAAATTGCGGGCCTCTTGGCCATAGTAGAGTCCCTTTAAGTTTTTGCGCAGCCTGGTTGGCTCAATAGTAAATAACCATCCATTTTCATAGGGAGATTCATTGGCCAGCTCGGGTAGATCCCAAAGTTTATAGTTAACATGTGACACTATGCCATCCATTGGGGAGAGGACCTTTGCAGCCTTTCCATTGCGTCTGACTTGCAATCCCACCTCACCTTGTTTTACTTCCTGGCCGATATTCGGCAAGTCAATCCTGCCAAGCTTACCGAGCAGCTTCTGGGCAAAGTCGTCCAGACCTACCCGAACACGTCCGCCATATTCGGGTTTGGCCCATGCATGGCCCTCATGATAGTAAAAGTCTTCCGCCAGTTCGAATCCGCTCTCCTGGGTTCGGGCATTTACCGGCAGGATCTCGGCTTGCAGACGCTCCTGCATCATCTGATCAAATGAGCATGTGCCGCACTCATAAGCACTGGGGCATATCTTGCGACCGACTTCCCCGGTAATCATATACCGGCATTGTCGCCGATTAGCCGGGAACTGCATCATCTTTTCCACCCAGGTTTCATTGAACTTCTCAGGCGCTGCCGGAAACGGCTGCATTACAGCGGCCGCCTTATGCCGGGCCACCTTATCCTGCATGCCGTGGTCGTATGAGCATGTGGAGCAATCAAAGTTGTTATCACACAGTTTGTAGGACACAACCCCTGCCTCCATCCATACGCATTTCTTCTTTCCCGCTGGAACAATTCTCATCGATTCTCTCTTTTTTGTAGCTTTCATTTTATTTTCCTCCTAATTTTTACCTGTTTTTTATTATCGTTTTTTTGTTTGTTGACTCGATTATTAGCAAGAGTTATTAGCAAGAGCTGTGCCACCATGTAACAGAATGAAAAAAAAGATTATAACCATCTGATATTTTACATATTAATTTTCAAGGGATTGCAACAGGTTCCAAAGCTGTATGTCGGACTGCCTAAATATTCGGCAAACAATATTTATCATAAAACTGGAGAATGGCGTAACCTTCTGATTATTAGATAAATATAGAGGGTGCCGAAAAACAAGACAGGTTGCCGAGAATATCGACATTCATGTAGGGTTCTGGTCGAGGGCTTTTTCAAGATGCCATCTGAAGAGTTCAAAACAGGTAAGGCAAAAGTCGGGGTGTTTGAAATCCGTATCCTCCATCCGGGCTGAGGAATACATAACGCAACGCCGATCTCTGCAATGGGTTAGGCCGAATGTGTGGCCCAGTTCATGCAGGGCGGTCTTTTCTAGCCTGACCAAGAAAAGATCTGGATTTGATGGCTGGTCATAAAACTGGGGGTAAAGCCGATGTAGAGAGATAATGGAGTGTTGACCTTCAATTTGTGCCAATCCAAAAACAAACTTAAGAATGGGTACATACAGGTCTGCGGGAGTAACGCCAATAAACCTCAGGGTGTCACTTGGACATTGTCGCAGGAGGTGCTTTAATATCAGTTTTGAATTATACTGACACCGGGTCTGATTATACGCATACTCAGGACTTTCCATTCTCGAAGAAATCTTGCAGGTTAGACCACATCGGGCCGAGATACATTCCGCAAGGTGCTCGAGAATACTTTTGTCCACCGAACCGACAGCGCAGATGGTAACACATCTTGGCAAGGTGATTTAGGATTCCTTTTCGATATGATATTTTTCAATCTTATTGTAGAGGGTCTGCCGGTCAATTTCCAGTACACGAGCTGTTTTGCTGATGTTCCAATCCGTTTCTTCCAGAATTTTATTAATATGCATTTTTTCCATCAATTTTAGCGACTTGGGCAATGCTTCAGTTCCCAACTCCTTGCGTGAAAAGGGGAGATCCTCTGTTACGATTTCTATGCCACGCCCGATAACCAGCGCCCTTTCAATTACATTTTCCAATTCCCTCACATTTCCGGGCCAGTTGTAATCCATTAACAATTTCATGGCGGAGGACACGATTTTTACCGGCTCTTTATTCAGTTCCAGACAATATCTGCGGATAAATGCCTTTGCCAGCAGTGGGATATCTTCTTTTCGTTCCCTTAGCGACGGTACGTGGATTGATATGACGTTCAATCGATAAAAAAGATCTTCACGAAATCGGTTTTCGGAAATCGCCTTCTTCAGGTCCTGATTAGTGGCCGCCAGAATACGTACATCCACTTTTATCTCTTCCTGACCGCCCAGACGTCTGAACTCCTTTTGTTGCAAAACCCTTAAAAGATCCACCTGTGTCTTTAAACTGATGTCTCCGATTTCATCCAAAAAAAGTGTTCCCTTATCGGCCATTTCAAATCGTCCCTTTCTGGTATGCTCTGCACCTGTAAAGGCGCCCTTTTCATAGCCGAACAGTTCACTCTCCAACAGAGAATCGGGCAAGGCCCCGCAACTCACCGCGATAAAAGGCATGTAACAGCGCTGACTGTTCCCGTGAATCGCCTGGGCAATCAGTTCTTTACCGGTGCCGCTTTCACCGGTGATGAGTACGGTAGAGTCTGTTGGCGCCACCTGGGAAATCAAATCATATATCTTTTGCATGACATCGCTTTTACCAATGATCTCGTCATATTCTGATCTTTCTTCCAGTTTTTGGCGCAGTAAAATATTTTCTAAGACCAGTTCCTGGTGGGTGACAATTTTCTTTATCTGCATTTCGATTTCGTCAGGGGAGAAGGGCTTGACCAGATAATCAAAGGCCCCTTCCTTCATAGCCTGAACCGCGGTATCTACCGTGGCATAGGCTGTCATCATGAGTATCTCCGCCTCTGTATTCACTTCTTTTCCTTTAAGCCGTTTCAGGGTCTCAACCCCATCCATGCCCGGCATTTTCAGATCCAGCAAAATCACGTCCCAGTTTTTCTTCCGGGTCATGGTAATGGCTTCTTTGCCGCTTGCAGCCAGGCCGACCTCATAGCCTTCCTCCATCAGCCAGTCTTTAAGAGATTCTCGCATCGGCGCTTCATCATCAACGACAAGAATACGGGGCTTTTTGGTCATTGTCGGCTCCTTCCATTTTCAATAATGCATTACAATCATTCGCACGGCAGGCGAACCTTGAACGCACTTCCCTTGTCAAGTTCGCTTTCCACTGCTATTGTACCGTTGTGCTGGGTGATGATGCCGTAAGCTACCGCAAGGCCGAGACCCACACCTTGTCCCTCTTCTTTGGTGGTAAAAAAAGGCTCAAAAATATTTTCCATGTCTTTCCCGGCAATGCCGCAGCCCGTATCGGAAATCACGATCTCTAAAAACCCCTCGGGCGCGACGCTCCTATTGGTTGTTACCGTCAGGGTGTCTCCTTTTTGCATGGCCTCTGAAGCATTGTACATGAGGCCTAAAAGGACCTGCTGGATCTGTCTAAAATCGCATTGAACTTTTGGCATATTCGACTCAATGCTTTTTTTCAGTTGAATTTCTTTTATTTTCAGATCATGGGAAATAATAATCAGGGTCCTGTCGATAATGTCTGTAATGCTGTGGCTTGAAATGGTAATTTTTGATTGACGGGAAAATGCCAGAAGGTTTTTTACGATGTCTCCACACCGGGCTGTCTCTGATTCCATGGTAGCCAAATATCCGGAAATGTCCTCAAGTCTTTCAGGGGAGAAGCGATTCCGGGATATAAGCTTGATCATCAACCGGATATAGGTCAGAACCGTGGCAAGGGGATTGTTTATTTCATGGGCGATGGTAGCGGCCAATTTGCCCAGGGAGGCCAGCTTATCCTGTCTCATCAAGGCCTTCTTCCATTTAATCTCTTTGGTGATATCCCTTGATACTTCTATCACACCGACCAGCGTATTATTTTCAAAGAGAGGATGACAGGATATGGAACAGTAACTCTTTTGATTTCCCTTGTCCAGATGAATATGCGTTACGCGGGTAAGTTCCTGGGTTTCTTTAACCTCGGCAAGTGGGCAGGGATGCTCTTCCCCTGAGCAGGGTGCGTTTTGATGATGCGAAATTTCGTAGCAGTAACGACCAATAACATTTTCCCGTTCAAGACCTAATTTGGTAAGCAGGGTATCATTGATATCCAGAATGCGGTAATTGAGATCAATGATCATGACGTCGTCCTGTATCAGGTCATTTATGACAAGCCTATACATGGTTTTTGTTTTTTCAAGTTCTTCGTTGGTCTGCTCCTGAATACTGGAAACGCCGACCTCCCAGAAAAGCCGGGCGGTGTTATGGTTAATGGCCCGGACGCTTTTTTTCTTTTTGGATACAATGTTAAAGAACACCTCATTATCGCCGGTCAGCTCGATAATAAGGTCGAGATCATCCCTGTCAAAGAACTCATTATAATCATTGGTGATAAAAAGCCCTTTTTCTTTTGCTTTGACCAAGCCTGGCGCATCGTTTTTTATGTCGGCTACGGCTATTATATTAGGGCTTAATTCGGCAAAGACATGTTTTTCTATCATCTCCAGTAAAACGCGGCACCGGGCACCACCGCCGACGACAGCAATGTTCATGGTCAACCTCCAGTTTGAAACAGAATAATTTTCTGCTTTCGGAAATGAGGTTTGTTTACTCTCATTTATTGTATAAGATCTGAATCTTGCAAGCAAGATTCAGGTAAAAACTTATGGATATATAACACATGTAAAATGGGAATGTAAATATCGAGTCTGTCCGGCAATCCAGACAAAATATTTACAAAAAAAAAGACCTTTGAAAATACCTGCAACGGGCATTTTCAAAGGTCTTGTATTTTAATAGGTATTTCCTTTTTAGGCGGCTTTCTCGATCTTAACCGCGCAAACCTTGTATTCCGGAATTTTGGCCGTCGGATCGGCTGCCGCATTGGTAAGCACATTGGCCGGGCTTTCCGCAAAATGGAACGGCACGAAAAGCAGGCCCGGTTTTACCTTGTTGCTGACACGAGCCGACACTTGAATTTCACCTCTGCGGGTGGAAAGTTTGACCGTATCACCGTCTTTAACCGCCAGCGTTTCGGCATCCTCCGGATGGATTTCCACATATCCGTCTTTCTGCTCGGCATCCAGATGGGGTGAGACGCGCGTCATGGTGCCGGTATGATAATGGGCGAACATGCGGCCGGTGGTGAGAAAATAGGGGTATTCGGCGTCCGGCATTTCAGCAGGATCAAGGTACTCGATGGCATGGAAAAGACCTTTGCCGCGGGTGAACTGCTCCTTGTGCAGAAACTGGGTTCCCGGGTGTTCGGGGTTCGGGCAGGGCCACTGCAATCCGTCCAGCCCCATCCTTTCGTAAGACATGCCGGCATAGCTCGGTGCCGCGGTGGTGACTTCCTTGAATATGTCTTCGGGACCATCATATTTCATCTCATAGCCCATGGCCGTTGAAAGCCTGGAGATGATTTCCCAATCTGCCAGTGTATCCCCTAAGGGTTCGATGGCTTTGTTGACTTTCATACAGCGGCGTTCCGTATTGGTAAATGTTCCGTCTTTCTCAGCCACCGAAACTGCTGCCAGCACTATATCGGACCTTGCGGCGGTCTCCGTCAGATAGATGTCCTGACAGATCAGAAGTTCAAGTTTGTCGAGGGCCTTATCAAGATGATTTTGGTCCGGATCACTCAACATCGGATTCTCACCGATGACGTACAGAGCCTTTAATTTGCCGTCGATCATGGCCTGAACCATATCGGTGATGGTTAATCCTATCTTGTTCGGCAGCTCTTTGCCCCAGGCTTGGGAAAATTTTTCGGTGTTGGCTTCAACGGTTACCGGCTGATAGGCCGGAAAAACATTGGGCAGGCCGCCCATATCACAGGCGCCTTGAACATTATTTTGCCCCCTCAAAGGGTTGACACCACCGCTTTTCACACCGACATTGCCGCACAGCATGGCAAGATTGCAAATGCTTTTAACATTGTCCACACCGGTAGTATGCTGAGTAATTCCCATGGCATAAAGAATAGAAGCCGGAGAGTTGGTGGCGTACAGTTCGGCCATCTTTTCCAGATCCGCCGGGGCAATACCGGTGATGGGCTCAACCTTTTCCGGCGTATACGCATCCAAGGCTGCCAGAAATTCCTCAACCCCCTCGCACCTTGCCTCCATGTAGCTTTTGTCGTGCCAGTCATTCTTGACAATGATATGCATCATGCCGTTAAGCATGGCTACGTCGCTTCCGACGCGCTGGGTTACCGCGACATCGGCAAAGCGTGACAGCTGGATATTTCTCGGGTCGGCCACGACCAGTTTGGCCCCTTTTTCCTTGGCCCTGAAAACCCGCCTTGCAATCAACGGATGGCATGCCGAGGTGTTTGAACCGGTGATAAAGATACAGGCGGCATCCTCGATTTCCTCAATGGAATTTGTCATGGCTCCACTTCCAAACGCAGCGGCAAGACCTACCACTGTAGAGGAATGTCAGAGCCGTGCGCAGTGGTCGACATTGTTGGTGCCGATCACCGCCCGGGCAAACTTTTGAGTTAAATAGTTTTCTTCGTTAGTAATTTTAGCAGAAGCCAGTACACCGACACTGTCCGGTCCGTGGGCGCTAACGATTCCCTTAAGCTTTTCTGCTGCAGTCTGGATGGCTTCATCCCAGGTGGCGTCTTGAAATTCGCCATTCTTCTTAATCAGGGGAGTGGTCAGGCGCTTATCGCTAACCACATGTTCATGCAGGTTCCAGCCTTTAATGCAAAGTTTGCCTTCATTCACCGGATGGGTTTTCATCGGGAGGGTATCGGTTAGCTTTCCGTCCATCACCTGGAAAAGGACACCGCATCCTGTGCCGCAATATGAACAAACTGAAGGAATGATTTTGTAATCCATACCTAACGCTCCTTGGTATATGTTTGAAGGTTCAGGTCAGTATTTTACTCTATCAATTACAACGGTTTAGGCTCCAGAGTCACCTCATCTCCCAGCAAATTGAACGGAGATTGATCTGCATGCGTGCCGGTCTCGTAACCAAACTCATCCTCCACCGTTGCATTTACCTTGCGGTAGAGCAGCCGCAGCGGAATATCCACCGGGCAGGCATCTTCGCACAAGCCGCAGTCGATGCATCGCCCTCCCATATGGACGGCCCTGACAAGGTGAAAAATGGGGTTTTCGGGCGGAAGGGTTCCGGTAGCGATCAGCTCCGGGTGTTCCAGGCTGCATTCCTTGCAAAAACAGACCGGGCAGATGTCCCGGCATCCGTAGCACTTGATGCATTTTGAAAACTCATACATCCACCGCTTAAAGCGTTGCTCCATATCAAAGACTTCGGCGTCTTCGACATCCATATTGTTGTCGATGCCGACTTCCTTTTTATAAACAGCGGCTTTTTCAGGTTCAAGGTAGGAGCAATCCGCGTGTTTTTTAAGTTTGGAAGGGCAGCAGTTTAGATTAATTGTTTCCACGTTTTCAGGATTCAACTGGTTCCAGACATAGAGCACATTCAAAGCTCGCTGGTTGCAGTCCCTAACCATAAGCCCTATTTTAATGGCCGGCTTTTCAGCCGCAATCTTGGTGGCGATCTTTTCAAGGGAATAGCGTGCCTGGCCGCCGATCAACTCATCGACTTCATCAAGATTGTTCTTGGTAAAAAAATGGGGCAGTGGATGTCCTTGAACCATTTTGTACCCCAGAAATACATCGATCTTATCCTGATCGATCCACTCTTTGACTTGCTCTTGCATGGTGGCAAGCGTACTTGGTTTACCGTCGGTAGTGCTAAACGGTTCGAGCCATTTTTTCATCTGCTCTTCCATGTTATCCTCCCTCTACACTCTGAACTTCGGCGCTCTTGGCTTCGATTTCTGCCTCGCACGCATTCTCGATGGCTGACAGATCAAGCTCTCCCGGTAACGGGCTGGGACCCATTGCCTTGACTTTATCAGTGAAAGCAGTAACCACCTGGGCAAATTTCTGGGCCTCGGCCGAGGATATCCAGTCCAAGTGTAAACGGCCTTCTAATCCCATAAAATTCAAAAGTTCCTGTAGAAACGTCATCCGTTTGATGGTCATGAAATTACCGTACAGGTAATGGCAGTCGCCAACATGTCACCCGCCCACCATAACGGCATCGGCTCCGCTTTGAAAGGCCCTCAAAATATGGTGAGGCGATATGGTGGCGGAGCACATCACACGAATGGGCCGCACGTTGGTCGGATACTCCAGACGACTCACACCCGCCAGATCGGCGGCCCCATAGGCGCACCAATTACACAAAAAAGCGATTATCTTAGGCTCAAAACTATCCTCATTCACCTTTCTCTCCTTTTCAATGGATTAAAAACACAACGCACTCTTGATCTGGGCGTAAAGCTGATTGTTGTCAAATCCCATCAGTTCCGGTGCCTCGGAGGGACAGGCCGCCGAACAGGCTCCGCAGCCCTTGCAAAGGGCCGGATTCACTTCAGCCACAAATTTTTCTGCGTCAAAATCAATGGCATTAAAGGGACAGACATTAATGCATCCCAAGCATCCGGAACAAAGCTCCGGAGCGATATGGGAGATTATGCCGCCCAGCATGATTTCTTTTTTGGCCAGAACCGTGACGGCTCTGGCGGCCGCGGCCTGAGCCTGGGTAATCGATTCATCGATGGTTTTGGGCGCATGGGCCAGCCCGCAGACAAAGACACCGTCCGTGGCAAAATCGACCGGCCGGAGTTTGACATGGGCTTCTGCAAAAAAGCCGTCTTGATTCAGGGGCACTTTATAAAGCTGCGCCAGTGGAGTTTTTGCAGCCGGTACGATGGCGGAAGCCAGAATTAACAGGTCCGGTCGAATTTCCATCAGACGACCTAACACCCTGTCGGAGAACGCAACCTTAAGATCTTCTTGCTCTGCTTCCACGGTTAAATCTTTATCCGAGTCGTAGCGGATAAAAACAATTCCGGCCGATCGTGCCTGCCGGTATAGATCCTCTCGCAACCCGTAGGGGCGCATATCCCGGTACAGAATATAAACATCCATGCCGGGATTTTGCTCTTTGAGATTCAGGGCGCTTTTGATGGATTGTGTACAGCAGACCTTGGAGCAGTAGGGACGCTCCGGGATGCGCGAGCCGACACATTGGATAAAAACAGCCGATTTAAAATTTTCCAAAGCAGGATCATTTTCGATAAACCGTTTTTGCAATTCCAGCCCGGTAACCACGCGGGGATCCTGTCCGTATAAATACTGGTCCGGTTTGAGTTCTGAAGCTCCGGAAGCAATGATGGTTACCCCGTGCTCCAACACGCTGCTGCTGCCGTTGCTTTGGATGGTTGTTTTAAAATTGCCGACAAACCCTTCCACCTGTTGAATCTTTGCATTCAAAAAGGTCTCGATGTTATTGTCCGACCCGACGGCACTGGTTAACTCGTTAAGGTGCTGCTGAACATTCTCGCCGCGCCAGGTTTCATGCAGAGACCGCGCCTGTCCGCCTAAAGCGTCTGTTTTTTCAACCAGAAAAGTCTTGAATCCCTGCTGGGCCATATTTTGGGCCGCCGCCATGCCGGCAACACCGCCGCCGATTACCAAAACCGACTGGGTAACCGCCATAGTCGATTCTGTCAGAGGCTGTAAAAGCACTGCTTTGGCCACCGCCATTCTGACCATATCTTTTGATTTTTTCGTGGCTTCTTCAGGATCGTATTTATGGACCCAGGAGCACTGGTTGCGGATGTTGCTCATCTCGAACAGATATTTATTTACACCGGCGTTAATCAAAGTTTCCTGAAACAGCGGTTCGTGAGTTTTGGGAGTACAGGCGGCCACAACCACCCGATTGAGGTTATGCTCTTTAACGACCTCGGTTATTTTTTCCTGGGTGTCCTGGGAGCAGCTGAACAGGTTTTCCTCGACATAGGCCACACCGGGCAGACTCTTGGCAAACTCCACCACGGCCGGAACATCGACGAAGGCTGCAATATTGGTACCGCAGCGACAGACAAAAACACCGACCCGGGGAGGCTCGCCACGCACATCGATCTCTGCGGGGACATCTTTGGTTTTCGTGAGGGTCCAGCGGGCTTCGGCCAGCCGGCTTCCCACCACGCCCGCGGCGGCACTGGAATCGACCACCGACGCCGGGATATCCTTGGGGGCCTCAAAAGCACCGCAAACATAAATGCCCGGCTGGTTACTTTCGACCGGTGCAAAGCTGCTGGTTTTGGCAAAATTATAGTGGTCCATATCAACACCCAGCCTTTGGGCCAACTCCACCCCTTCCGGACTCACCATCAGGCCGATTGACAACACTACTATATCAAATCCCTCTTCAACCCGTTTGCCGGCCTCATCCACATAACGGATCAGAAGTTTGCCGGTTTCATCATCTGGAATCACGTTGGTGACCTTGGATTTGACGAATCGGACGCCGACTTCATCCTTGGCGCGGTTGTAATAGCGCTCAAAGTCTTTGCCGTAAGTGCGGATGTCGATATAAAATATGGCGGCGTCAAGGTCTTCGGCAGCGTGATCTTTAGCCAGCATGGCTTCTTTGATGGCATATGTACAGCAGACTCCGGAACAATACCCATGGGCACCCAGATGTTCGTCCCGTGAT
>JAQYVG010000400.1 GCA_030145595.1 Desulfobacterales bacterium
GAAATGTCGATCCGCTCGGCAACTCCGCTGCCATATCCCTAACATATTTAAGCACTTAGGCCGGTGGCTTTGCGTCCCACCCTTTCGGGTGGTTTGCCTTTATCTAGCGGGAAACTCGAACATTAATGGGGGCTGTTTCAGATTCTTTGCCCCTATTCCACAATACCATAAACTTTACTATCGGCAGCCTGGATAAAATCCTTAGCATTTTGTCCACCGGGTTCAGGGTTGGTTTTTCTTAACCTTCACTAACTCCGACCCCTGAACGCGTGAACGGTTAAGCGCGCATTTCGGGACGCTCCTCTCTCCATTGACACATAAGAAGGGTATGCGCTATTGTGCCGGCAGGGGGATCATATCCTGTGTGATTTTACCTTTCGCCAGGAGCATCTTTAATACCTTGTGCCGGTCGAAGATCCCGTCCTTTGCGGGGAATATTTGCTCTCTCCGAGGCGTAGGCTCTACGAGCCGGAGGCCAGTGCTTTTGTATCAATGGTCGGGGAAACGGAAAACATACCGTTTTCATGGAAACATCCGTCAGAAATGAGAACATGCAGGTGAGGATTAAAGCCCAAAAAATCACCGAAGCTTTGAATGGCAACGACAGCGCCGGGGACAGCCTTTTTGTAATAAAGCTTTAGTGCCTCCCAACCGCAGCGACTTAAATCCGAAAGCAGCTTGCGGTCATAAAGGAAGTAACGCCGTAATATCTTCGGAATGCTCAACACCACATGCCGGTGGGGAACCGCTTTGACGACTTCCTGGCACAGCCGTTCGCCGAATTCCACCACCCGCTTTTGATGACAGGACGGGCAGAAATGCCTGCGCTTGCATGAAAACGCGAGCAAATACTCATGGCCGCAGTCTTGGCATCGCACACGGGCAAAGCCGTTATGCAGAATCCCGCAGTCCAGGTAACGGCAAATCACCTGCTTGACATACGGACGATAAAATCCATACTGCCGCTCAAACCGGTCCTCATAGACCTGCTCGAACGTTTCAAAAAGAGAAATCCTATCATTCCCGCCCTGCTGATAATCTTTGAAATGGCCTGTTGATACGCCCATGCGTGGGCTTGCCGGGGGCCGTACCTCCTTAAAAAACAGCTAACAATGTCGCCTTATAGCACCTTAGTCAAAAATAAGAGCCAAGAGCAGACTTGACTTTTCCTTACAAATTTCGTCGATTTAAAGCGGATGGTCTGACTAATAATTCATTTATTATATTAGGCGGTGAAACCATATGATCGAATCGATAGCAGCCAGAGGAGGACTGAGTGATGAGTGAAAAAAAGTGGACAACATACAACTCTGCCGGCAGCAGACGGGTGGTGGTAACCAAAGAACTCCCGGGGAAACGTTGGCTGGAGATTTTAACCCAAGCCGACTGTCAGATCATTATTTGCACTTCGCCGGATATATTGACCGTCGACGAGATTAAAACAGCAATTAGAGATCGTTGTGACGGGGCCATCGGTCAACTGACCGAGGACTGGGGAGCTGATCTTTTTCAAGCTCTCAAAGCGTCGGGAGCCAAGGCATACAGCAATTACGCCGTCGGTTACAACAACGTAGACCTTGCGGCTGCCACTCAACAAGGAATTCCGGTGGGCAACACTCCGGGGGTGCTCACCGAAACGACTGCTGAAATGGCGGTCTGCCTTACCTTTGCAGCGGCCCGCAGAGTGGTTGAATCTGACATATTTATGCGCCAAGGTCGCTTTCACGGTTGGCTGCCAAAGCTTTTCCTCGGTGAACTCTTGCGAGGCAAGACCGCAGGAGTTATCGGCGCCGGTCGCATCGGTTCCGCTTATGCGCGCATGATGGTTGAAGGGCATAAGATGAATTTAATCTATTACAACCGGTCTCAAAACAAGCGTATAGAGGATTTCGTTGCAGCCTATGGAGCGTTTCTCAATGAGCGTGGAGAAGAATCCGTTTGGTGCCGACGCGCGGAAAATGTGGAAGAACTCCTGCGTGAGGCGGATGTGGTCAGTCTGCACACGGTACTGGACGAAACAACCCATCATCTTATCAATGCCGAGCGTCTGTCTTTGATGAAGGAAAACGCAATTTTGGTGAACACCGGCCGCGGACCGGTAATCGACGAGAATGCCCTTGTTGACCACTGCCAAAAGCATCCGGGTTTTCGGGCTGCTCTTGATGTGTTTGAGGACGAGCCGGAGATGAAACCCGGGTTGAAGGATCTGGATAATGTGGTGATTGTGCCTCACATCGCTTCTGCAACCAGTTGGACACGGGAAGGCATGGCCATTCTGGCAGCCAGTAACGTGGCCGGAATTTTGATGGGTTATCCGGCCTGGCAGAATCCGAATATTCTCCCGTTTTTAGGAAATGAACCTCCCCAAGCGGCACCGAGCATCCTGAATGCCAAAGAACTGGGCATTGCATTATATATGGATTAGAGCTTTCGCAACGTATTGCATTGACATTTTCATGAAAATATCATATGTTTTCATGAAAATATAATTGGAGGTATTTTATATGGCAAATTTACAAATAAAAGGGATCGATGACGGTCTTTATGCTCAATTAAAATCTGTTGCGGCATCAGAAAACAGATCT
>JAQYVG010000401.1 GCA_030145595.1 Desulfobacterales bacterium
GGCATAAAAGTGTAAACACCTTGATTGTACAGGCAAAGATCTTTGGATGAATCCATCACGGGATTCCAGTGTAACCTAAGAATGGCGCTGTTCTTTTTCAGTACAACCAGTTCCACTTTCTTGTTTCTGTTCCATTTGACATTTATCCTTTGAATATTTTTGAGAACTCTATGATGCGATCCGAAAACTTTCACAATTAAGCTTTTGAATCCAAGAGAAGTCTTTTCAACAGCGTATTTACCGATTTTATAGGCTGCCATCTCGTCATCGAGAATTCGTCCGACCCTTGCATATAGTTTGGAAGCTACGGTGCTGGAAATCCAGTTGTGTGGATCTGTTAAGAAGCTTTCAGGATCAGAGAGAGCATCAATTTCAGGGTCCAGGTCCTCCAGAAGGTAGTCGTAATAGCCGCCATTGTGTTCCTTTACATAAGCCAAAACAACTTTGGAATTGACACAATTGACTTCCTTTTTCATAATTTAAGCCTGAATGATAATAACAAGGTTGATGATCTCGTAAAAAGTCACGCATTCAACTATAGATAGCGATACTCAAGAAACATGCCAGGATCTGATGATTTTGTTGAGAAAGTTGCAACTTATATCGTTTTCTTAAAACGTTGACGGCATTGTTGACATGAGTCCTTGTTTTAATGGGTCTCCAGCCACTTTAAAATCTTGCAGCGGCAGATCGTATTATATTGTCGAATTCGCCGGCCGTACACTTCAGTTCGCAGCGGCATTAAAAGATGCACAAAAAAATGTGCATCGTGCACAATTTTCTGTGCATCTTTTTTATTGGCGCATTGATTGACGGACCTGAGTTTTTATGTTGATATGATTTTTAATGCATTTCAGGGATGTAATAACCTGAATATTTTCTAAGCAATACCGCCAGGATCTGTAATTTAAATCGAAATCTAAACCTTTAACCGTATCTAAACGAAAATGATGGCATGTAGATTGCGAGCTAAACATATATTCCAGCTTTAGGGGCTGTTTAAACCAGGGCATAGCCCGTATTTCTCATGAAAAAATCGGGTTAGAGTTGCTCTATTACAGTACAGTAGCGGTTCTGTACTTGGCGACCCTGGAGCTTTGCATTATCAGATAATACGGCAACTTGCAAACAGAAAGAGCATATTATGAACAGGGATGACAGGAGTACGATTCTGGTTGTTGATGATGAACACGGTGTTCGCCAGTCATTTAACATGGTGTTAAAAGATGAATACAATGTCCTGCTGGCAGGCACAGGGGCGGAAATGATTGAAATTTTTACTAAAAATTCAGTGGATTTGATTTTATTAGACATCCTTCTGCCGGACAGCAACGGTCTTGATCTCTTGGCGAATCTCAAGGAAACCGATCCGAACGTGGAAATAATCATGGTAACTGCTGTTAACGACGTTCAGGCGGCAGTGAAGGCGATTAAGCTGGGCGCGTATGAATACATCATCAAACCCTTTGTGGTTGATGAAGTTTTAACCGTGATCAAGCGGGCTTTTGAAAAGCGAAGCCTAAAAAAAGAAGTTGCTTATCTTAGAAATGAGCTCGAAAGGTATCAACCTTTTGAAGAGATGGTCGGTCAAGATGAAAAAATGCGCAAAATTTTTGATCTGATATCAACGATCTCGCAAAGCGACGGTACCGTCCTTATACAAGGGGAGAGCGGCACCGGCAAAGAACTGGTCGCAAGAGCCATGCATAACCGGGGGCCGCGGAAAAACAATCCGTTCGTAGTAATCAATTGTGCCGCCATCCCGGCAACGCTGATGGAGAGTGAAATCTTCGGCTATAACAGGGGAGCGTTTACCGGAGCCAACAATACCAGTATCGGCAAACTCGAAATTTCCGATAAGGGTACCGTTTTTCTGGATGATATCGATTCTTTGGATATCAATATGCAGGCTAAATTGCTAAGGATTTTACAGGAGAAGGAATTTGAAAGGCTGGGTAGCAACAAGATAATCAAGGTGGATGTCAGATTTGTAGCGGCCTCCAATAAAGATATCAACGTGATGATATCTCAAAATAAATTTCGCGAAGATCTTTTTTATCGCCTCAATGTTTTTCCCATCAAGCTGCCGCCTTTAAGAGCAAGAAAGGATGATATTCCATTATTGCTGAATCATTTTATAAAGTTGAATGCCCAAAATAGCGGGAAGCCTCCCAAAAAAATCTCCGAGCAGGCCATGAAAGTATTAATAGACTATCGTTGGCCCGGAAATGTTAGAGAACTTCAAAACCTGGTGGAACGATTGTGTACAATTACCACGGATTCTGTCATTCGCCTTGAAGATGTTTCCCCTAATAATGTGAATAAAACTGACATTAAAGATATGACGCTTAAAGAAGCCGTGAGTCTCTTTGAAAAGGGGTACATCTCGGAAACTCTCGAAAATGTTAGTTGGAATCGAAAGAAAGCGGCCAATAAGCTTGGCATCCATCGCAACACCCTTTTGGCCAAAACCACTGAAATGGGGTTGAATTCATTGAAATGATCTAGTTTCCATCCATAAATGGCTATTTTTCCGATGAGCGGCGTTCTCCGCGGGTTTCCGCCCTCGACGTACTAAAGT
>JAQYVG010000402.1 GCA_030145595.1 Desulfobacterales bacterium
CGAATGGTTAAGGATTATGCAAAGCGGTTTTATCTGCCGGCAGCAAGCGCTACCTCAGCTGAAATAAGGTAGCATTCTTTTCTACCTTTTATAATGTATTTATTTGGTCTTTGTATCACCCGGTAATCTTACCACAAATTGGGCACCCTGTCCGCCGCTGCCTTCCAGTGTTAAGGAGCCGCCATGTTTGCGTATGATTTCATGGCAGAGGTACAATCCCAGGCCGGTTCCCTTGCCCGGTGCTTTGGTTGTAAAAAACGGTTTAAAAATGTCCTGACGGATCTTTGCAGGTATTCCCGGACCGCTGTCTGTGCATGCAAAAACAATCTGACGGGTATCTTTGTCAAAACTGGTTTCAAGTAGAATGGTTGACATTTTATCGTCGGCAGCCTGGATGGCGTTTTGAATAATATTGAGGGCAACCTGGCCCAAATTGGCAAAGTTGCCGTGGGTATCCGGCAGATTTTGATCGTATTTTTCGTTGATTTTCAGATCGTCATACTTATACTGATTGCAAAGTATCCTTAAGGCATCTTTGACAACCATGTTCATATTTACAGTTTCGGAATAAGTCTGTGTCTGTCGGGAAAGACCCAGCAGACTGGACACGATCGACCTGGCTCTGCCGAGTTCTTTATCTGCAAATTTTAGATCATCTATCAAGTCTTCATCCGGGGGATTGTGTTTGTCCCACTCGGTTAAATCCTCAATGGTTGTCTGTATGAGGCTGGTGACGCCTGCCAGGGGATTATTGAGTTCATGGGCCGCACCTGCAACCAGCTGCCCGATGGCAGCCAGGCTTTCTGAGCGGATCAACTGCTCCTGCGTTCGTTCCTTTTCAAAAAGGGCCGCTTTAAGATCTTGAGTCCTTTCTTCGACTTTTTTTTCAAGATCCCTGCTCAGGTCATGAATTTTTTTGTAAGATTGGGCGTTTTCAATGGCAAGCGCGCTCTGGCTGGAAAGTGTTTCCATAAGATCCAAATCATCTGCGGTAAAAAGATCTCCGGAAAGTTTCTCGCCCAGAATTACAAACCCTTTGAGCGCATCTTTAACCATCAGAGGCAGGGCAATCTCGGCATGCAGCACGTCCATATCAGGAAGCAATTCCTGTAATTTGTGAGAACCAGTGAGTCGTTTCAGGTTCTTTTTGATGACCGGCCGGCGGTGGTGCTGCATAAATATTGCCAGGGGTGATTGTATGGATATCGAAGCGGATAACCTGACCAAACTGTCATTGCCGCGCGAAGTAAGCCTCACAAAACCCGAAGCGGATGCGTCCATTATAAACAGGGTGCAGTGTTCAACCTGCAATGCAGCGTAAATCGTCTCTATCAGTTGTTGTGTAATTTCATCGTAATCTAATACAGAGACTATCATTTGGCTGACAGATTTAATGGTTTTTTGATAGTCGTATTTGCCCTTGTAAAAGAGCCGGTCAACAATGGCTTGAATTTTTGATTTTAAGGGGCCGAAGACAAATGCAATCAGAAGAAAAAAGAGTATAGGAAAGTAAATCGAACCTGAAAAATCAAACTCCTTAAACATCTTATTCGCTGCAATAATGATAAGGGCGTACATGCACGTCAGGCATGCCGTCAAAAGCGAGTAGATAATTCCCTTTTTAATCAGGACACCCGTGTCGAGCAGATCGTGTTTATAAATGCCGAAAGCAAAGACAATCAGAGGAATAAAGCTCGCATTACCGGGCGGGTAGACGGAATAACCATGCAGTGGAAAGACATCCAGAGCATTCAGCAAACCCATGATTCCAAATCCGGCAAACACATACTTGAGATTGTTTTTGCGGGTATTGCTTTTTTCAGTGGAAATCGCCGTAAAGATGAGTATCAGCACGTAAATGTTAACAAATAGAGAGGCAGCGTCGAAAAGCGGAAAGAGTATGCCTGCTTTTGCAAAATAACCAAAAAAATGCTGCTGCACGGATACAATATAAAGCGAGGTCGGTGTTAAGCACATTAAAATAAATGCATATGCATAGGCAGCGTAGATAAGCCATTTTCGCTTAGAAATGTTCAGATAAACATGAAAAAAATGGAGATATACCGCAAAAAGGTAAACAATAAAAAAATGATCGATGCGGCTGATTAAAAGAGCCGTTGCGGCTGATTTGACGTTAAAGGCGAGAAATATGTCGATATAAAGAAAAGTACCCAGAGTGCATATGATCAAAAAAAGGATGTTAATTTTTGTCCAGTGGCGGCGTAAAATTGTAATAGCAGCCAGGCCGACAAAGCAGCACAAGGTTAATAATGGCGGGATGCTGTATGGATTCATTTCAGTAGTGTCCGGTTAACTATCGAATAATTTCAGCTGGATATGTCCACTAGTAATTTTATTTGTGTAATCATTGTCCGTCAACACTTGATAAATGGGCTTTTTCTCAAATAGAGATATACTTAAAATTTGTAAAATAGTGTAGAGAGTCAGGTCAATTTTCAACCGTTTTTTCATTATAGCAATCAGAACATATGTCGATATCGCAATCCATATTTGAGTTTTAACGGCATTTTCCGATGTGCCAAAGAATTTTTTGATTCTCAAATGCTGTTTGATC
>JAQYVG010000403.1 GCA_030145595.1 Desulfobacterales bacterium
TATTCCGAGGATTATTTTTTGAGCATAACGCAGAGATTGGGCAAAAAGACCATTTATGGACGGACACTAGTTAATGAATTCTGAGGCGGGATTACCGAGGTACAAAGGCCTTTAAGGGGAAATGAGAAGCAATAGGATTAAAATCACGGTCATCATGAAGCAAGGTTAATCCTTCAACGATACAGAAAGTTGCAATAATTATATCAATTGTTTTTCGTACAGTAACTCCAGCTTTTCGAAGCTGTCGGTAATTTTGAGCACTTTGAATGGCGACATTATATCCACCCATTTGTCGAAATGGAAGTTCATTGAGGTAATTTTTTGCGGCTTCGTAGTCCTTATCAGATTTGAAGCCCTGAAGTACCTCTGTGAGGATTAAGTCACCCATGATAATGGGGACATTGGAGAGCATGTGATCAAGTAAATCTGTTTGCCAGGATCGCTTACCGTTGAAATAATCGATCCAAACGGATGAGTCAACCAAGATCATTGATCCAACCGCATCGCATCGAGGTCACCATCCCACTCTAGTTTCCCACGTAAGTTTTTTAAAAGTTCTTGCTTTTTTATTTGGACCAATAATTTCAGGCCGGTTTCAACGACAGCTTTCTTGGTCTTTAATTTGCTGAGCGTCATGGCTTCGCTCATGAGATCGTCATCTATTACAATATTGGTTCGCATGGTTCCTCCTTGCGCACAGTGTGTATGATGTTTGTATTATATACACACTAAAATGGCTGTCAAGATAAAATCGTGCTACGATTTTATCTTTCCATAAACCTTCGGCAGCGCGCCAGGATTGAGAGCACTTCAAAGGGCTGCTCGATTTCCGGAAAAGTGGCTATGCCGCGCGGCTCAAGGTATGCTTTGCATTCATCGGCGTACTGTTTCTCACCGCTAAAGGTAACAAAGATCGGTTTTTCAGGGTATTTTTGTGCCAGTTCAATAATAAAATCAAAGGAGGGCAGGGCGGTTTCCTTGGTGAGCATAAGGACCGCAACAACCGCATCGATGTTGGAATCGGCTAACACCGCCTCCATACCTTCTCTGTAAGCAAACTCGACTCCTTGGGTGGATGCAGCGCCCCAAATGTCGACCGGGTTGCGCATGCGAATGAAAGGAGGACTGATCTCTGCGATTCTTTTAAGGCTGTGGGGCTCCAATGCCGGAACCTCAAGGCCCAGGCGGATGCAAAGGTCTGTCAGAACCACCAGCATTGCTCCGGATGGAGCTAGAAAGCTAACCCGATTACCTTGGGGCAGCGGCACCATGGATAACGCTTTACCCGCTAATATTAAATGGGTATAGTCCCGGATGCGAACAATACCGGCTTGACGCAGCATGCCGTCAACTACGCGATCTTCGCCGGCCATCGAGGCTGTATGCGCGACGGCAGCACGCTTCCCGGCTTCTGTTGTACCGCTCTTTAGCATGACGATCGGTTTTTTGCGGGTAACCTGCCTGGCTGTCTTTAAAAATCGTTTTGGCTGTTTGAAGCTTTCCAAATAAATGATAACAGCATCTGTCTCCGGATCTTCAGCCAGGTATTCCAGTGCTGTGCTCTCGTTTATATCGATGGCGTTTCCCAGACCGATAACGCGCGCAACTCCGAAATGTTCGGCCGTCAGAATGTGTTTCATGGTATGCGTGGCAAAATTTCCGGTCTGGGCGATATAGGAAACCTTGCCTTTCCGGATTTTATCTAAGGGGAAAAAACTTGAAGTGAAGTTATATGGTGTTGAGATATGACCTGAAGTATTAGGTCCTAACACTCTTATATTATACTTATTTATAACTTCAATGAGTTTCTGCTGGGTTCGGGCGCCGCTGTCGTCGACTTCAGCAAATCCCCCGGCAGAAATGACGACATGCCTGATCCCTTTGACAGCGCAATCGCCAAGAGCCTGGGCACATATCTTGGCAGGGAGAATGATAACCGCTAGATCCGCTCTTTCCGGCAGACTTTCAATGGAAGTGTGGACCGGCAGGCCCAGAATTTCTCCCCCTTTGGGGTTGATCAGAAAAATCTTGCCGGTGTAGCCATTGGCCTGGATGTTGCGGATGACCTCGTGTCCGGGTTTGCCGGAAACAGCAGAAGCGCCCACGATGGCGACGCTGTTGGGCTCAAAAAACGGGGCCAAGTCTTCTTTAGCTGTGGAAAAGGAACTCACACGCTGCATTGGTTCAGCAAGCTGTTCTCTTGAGTCGCTCTTTTTGTCTTTCAGCACTACAAGGGCATCCACTGCTGCCGGCTTGCCGTCCGGTCTTATTTTAAGAGGATTGATGTCGATTTGATGCACTTGTTCGTATTGCAGTGCGATCTGGCCCAGGGCAACCAGGATCTTAGATAATACATCCACATCAACGGCGGGCTGACCTCTAAAAGAATCTGTGATTTTTTGGGTCCGGATCTCGGTTATCATTTCCAGTGCGTCGCCCAAAGTCAAAGGAGCAATGCGAAAAGCAACATCTTCGATGAGTTCGGTGAAGATGCCGCCCAGACCGAACATCACGCAGGGCCCGAACAACTCATCCCTGGTCAGG
>JAQYVG010000404.1 GCA_030145595.1 Desulfobacterales bacterium
GCACTAATCCGAATTTGTCGTGATTTGATACCCCGCAGCCAGCTTGCCGGAACGAAGTGGAGATCCCGATTCATCGGGGTCGTAGCATAGCGGAGATCCCGCCTTGCGGGGTTGCGGGGAGATTCATTTTAGCCCTCCGGGGGCGGGTAAACCCTGGTCGCCTATGGCGCCGCCGGAGGCGGGTGAACCTTTCGCCATCTGATCCCGTCCCGCTTTCAGCGGGTCGGGAGTTTCATAAAATCGTAACACGATTTTATTTCGAAAGCACAACATAGCTATGGAGGATAGTCTGGATTGAGAACTATTTCTCAACCGACGGTATCGATATATAAAAATTATCACAACATTCCGATACTATTAGATATCTGGGCTCAAGATATGTCAGAAATGGATAGGGAATGATTTTTGAGATATCCGCTACTATCTAACAGATTGTTATTTCGTGATAATGGCAAGTTATGTCAGAAATGGACAGGGAATGATTTTTGAGATATATTATTGTAATATCACACTTTTATGTGAATACAGATAATTGCAAGGTATCACAGTCCGGTTCGGGTCTTTTTATGGCACAACGCTGGTTAATAAACAGATAAAAGCAAAACATTCAACGCTCTTACTTATCCCCTTTCAGAAAGCCCCAATGCTTGTCTGAGTTTGGCGGATACAGCATTGGATATGTCCGGATTTGCTTTGAAAAACTCTTTTACGTTGTTCCGCCCCTGGCCCATTCTCTCACCGTCGTATGAATACCAGGCCCCGCTTTTATCAATTATACCTTCTTCAACACCTATGTCGAGAAGCTCGCCGGTTCCCGATATTCCTTCACCGTACATAATGTCAAATTCAACCTCCCTGAAAGGCGGCGCCAGCTTGTTTTTAACAACTTTTACCCGAGTACGGTTTCCCACAACCTGCTGGTCTTCCTTGATAGTGCCGATACGTCTGATATCAAGCCTGACAGATGAATAGAACTTAAGGGCGTTTCCGCCGGTTGTTGTCTCCGGGTTCCCGAATACAACGCCTATTTTCATGCGGATCTGGTTGATGAAAATAACCGAGGTCAGGGTCTTGCTAATTATTGCAGCCAGCTTTCTTAAGGCCTGCGACATGAGCCGGGCTTGAAGCCCCATGTGATGATCTCCCATTTCTCCTTCGATTTCCGCCCTGGGAACAAGGGCTGCGACTGAGTCGATAACGATGATGTCTATTGCACCGCTCCTTACCAGCATATCCGTAATTTCGAGCGCCTGCTCCCCTGTATCGGGCTGGGCAACCAGAAGCTCGTTACAATTCACACCAAGCTTGCCGGCATACGCGATGTCAAGAGCATGTTCAGCGTCTATAACGGCTGCAATCCCCCCCTGTTTTTGAGCCTCAGCAACGGCGTGAAGCGCAAGGGTTGTTTTACCGGAGGATTCCGGCCCAAAAATTTCACAGACTCTGCCCCTAGGAAGTCCCCCAGTACCCAGCGCTTTGTCGAGTGCAAGGGAGCCGGTCGGTATTACAGGCACATCGAGAACAGCCTGGCTGCCCAGCTTCATGATAGAACCTTTTCCGAACTGACGTTCGATCTGAGTCATTGCAGCTTCTACGGCCTTTTCTCTGTCCACTTGAATGCTCATTATTTATCACGTTCCAAAATTACTTATTTCAATACCGAAGGGTATGGATTTGTTTAATACCTGGCTGTATCAATCGATTATTTTATATCCTGGCTCAAGTTCAATAGTAGTACCAGGATTGCCAATTCTTGTAAAAAAGATTTGCCGTATTTTCGGTGCATAAACATACAGACAATTATGCTTATGTTCAACCTGGTATCCTTCCTCAAAGGATAGCCCCAGAAGGTTTCTCATAATCATTTTATTAACGTTACGGTGTCCGACAACCAGCGTATGGCCTGAACTCGCGACTGCATCCAGAAACATGGTAACCGGTTGCGCAATCCGCATATCAACCATTTTGAGATTTTCTCCACCTCCCGGAAGTATCACGTTTATTTCATCATCTAAAAATGACTGATACATCTTTTTAGAAAAATCATCAGAAAAAAAAGTCTTGTTTTCGCCTTCAAAAACACCAAGTTTTGCCTCATTAAGCGCTGGCATTCTCTCTAAAGGTATTTTTTTTTCCTCACTTATGGGTTGTGCGGTCTGAATAGTTCGTTGAAGCGTACTTGTGAAAATCCGGGCAAGAGTAACTGGCTGCAACAGGAAGAAGAGGTTTTTCCTTTGCTTGTATCCTGCGGGGCTGAGCGGTCTGTCCTGCTGTCCCTGAATAAGGTCAATGGAATTCCAGTCGCTTTCGCCATGCCGTGCCAAGAGCAGACAGTTCTCCTGCAACCGGTCGAGGAATTCCTGTAATGAGCTATAGGTTTGACTGTTCAGCATAGCTGAATTCACTCAGATATTTGTTATGCCATTTATAAGTTTGATGATCTCGTAAAAAGTCACGAATTCAACTATAGATGGCTAAGTAAAAAGGTTCATATACAAGGCGTAGTATTT
>JAQYVG010000405.1 GCA_030145595.1 Desulfobacterales bacterium
GTGCATCAACGATTCCAGAAGCCAGTACAACAATCCGAGTCCGATACCGATCCATATAAATTTCTGAGCCGAAATAACCGAGTTTGAGTGGCGATAATTCTGCATGACACCTCTCCTTCAAACGATGGATTTGGCTGCAAATTTATATACTTGTCAGAATCAACTTAGAATAAAACTCGTTCAGCGTCAAGGCAGGACCAAAACTTCCCTTTTACCCGTCGCACTGACCGGCAGATTCATGTTTACAGGTTGTAATTGGCAATTATAACAGCGGTGAAGGCAGAGGATGTGGACTCCCCCCTGAAGAACACCCCCGCAAACTCAATTATAATGCAAAATATATACCGATTATCAGTAATAAAAATTATATAATGATTCTAATATGTTGATATTTTTTGAAATTCTTCAAGTTGATAAGATTTCCCTTTTCGGAGGCGGGATAAGGATAAATTTAATGTTGTGTGCGACTTTCGGATGAGTACCAATATATTATTAAATTAATTCTTATATCCGGAAGCTTGTCGAAAAGATAAATTATTGACGATTTCAGCTCATTTTTGCATTCGGATCTCGTCCAATATCCGGGAAAGTTCTTCCACCATATACAGGGGAAGCGACAGCAGCGTGTAAGGCACAGGCACACTGCCGCCGTTCACCCGGGCTGCATGGGTGTTCTGCCCGATATCCGGAGGATTGAGGTCAAAACGAACGCAAAGCGCCGCGTTTTTATTCAGCACAAATTGCTGCAGGGATTTGAGCGCACCGCTTTTACCGGCTTTGACTTCAATGGGGATTACCTGGTTGCCGTTTGCAGTTGCATAGTCCACTTCCGCATTGGCCGATTTTGCTTCCCGCAGCCAATAGGTTAAGCGCGGCGGTTCGAACGGATTTAATAAATGCTGGCCAATAAACTGTTCCGCCAATTTGCCTTCATTAACCAGCGCATTTTGTTCCAATGCCTGCAACGCAATCCAATCCAGCCCGGCAAGATAGGCGGCCATGCCCACATCCATGAACAGCATTTTATAGACATTTTCATTGATATCGGCAATCAGCGGCACCCCGGAACAATGGCTGTGAAACACCTGATGGCAGACACGCGCCTTGACCAGCAGATCGATCACGGCCTTCACATTTCTGGATTTGTCTTCTTTTGATATGTTGCTGTATTTGACCTTCTGTCCGATAATTCTCGGAATCTGCCGAAACACTTTCTGCATCAAGGCCAGATCTTTTTGTTTGGCATATTTGGAAAAATCATCCTGATACGTCTCGGTAATGGAACGGTGAACTGCCGTGACTTCCATTAAAGAGTTTTCTTCAGCAAATACATAGACGGCTTCGGGCATCCCGCCCACGAATAAATATTCCCGCTGGCGTTTGGTCAATTTTTGATGGGCTGTCACGGGTATGGTTTGATGGATATGAAACTCAGAAAGATACCGGTTCAGACCGGGTTCAACCGCGGTTAAAAACTCTCTGAAAGTCATCGGCCCCAAATGATAGTACTCGATTCGACCGACAGGCATTGAAAAATGATGGTCGGCCAACGCAAATTCAAGCAGAGAGCCGGCCGAAATTACGAAAAGTTCAGGTTTTTGTTCATAAAAATATCGAAGGGCCTGGATGGCATGGGGGGTCGCCTGAATTTCATCCAGAAACAGAAGCGCACCGGGGGCCTGAATGTTTCTGCCCACCAGAGCGTCCAACTCTCTGATAATGGCATCCATATCCAGGGACTTGAAAATAGTGTCCAGATACAGATGCTGTTCCAAGTTGACTTCATTTAAAACAAGACCGTTCTTTTCCGCAAAACGGCGCACCAGGGTGGATTTGCCGACCTGACGGGCGCCTCTGAGCACCAGCGGCTTTCTGCGTTCTTTGCGATGCCAGTCATTTAAATATTTTTCAGCAGTTCGTTCAAGCATGACCAAAACACACCTCTTTTTTAACCAATAAGCTATCAAAACATACCCTTGTTTGTCAAATAACTTTCTTTCGAAAAGGCAGGACACCATCAGTGCTTTGGTTATGCCTGAGCAGAGCCTTTATCCCATTTCATAAAATATTTGGGTTAGGCGAGCCCGGCTACAGCGAAGTTTTGGGATTGATTTCGGTGAGCGTGGGTGTGAGGATATGTAAATAGTATCAAATTATCTAAATGAATTCAATTGGATGAGCTATATAGCAGATAAGACAGGTTTTGGATTGAAGATTCGAAACCCCAATCTTTACAGCATTTGAGGTGATTCGGATGCTTGATGGAAGGCAGACATCTTGTATTTTGGACATAATGGCAGGCATACAAGATGTGGGATAAAAAAAGCAAAGGCAGGGCCTTTTATTTGACCCTGCCTTTTTCGTCATGAGTTGTTATTTCTTAGGCTTGTATTCCCAGTGTTTGTCATCCTGTTTTGTCCAGGCTTTCTCAACACCTATTAGATCGCCTCCGGGTATTGTATCATACCCAAGCGTGAAATTAAATTCAAGCGTATCCGGCAATG
>JAQYVG010000406.1 GCA_030145595.1 Desulfobacterales bacterium
GCGGGGAGGCGTACTTTAGTACGTCGAGGGCGGAAACCCGCGGAGAACGCCGCTCATCGGAAAAATAGCCATTTATGTATGGAAACTAATTAATGTTTGACCCCATTCCCTGCAAGCACAAACCCTCTGAGTGATGTGAAGAAACTTTTGTTACGAATAGAAGGCTGAATCAGCAGTATGATTTGCGTTGCATGTTCCTATACGGCGTTTAAGATATACTTTGACAAAACTATCCGGCAAAGCTATAAATATTAAATATTTACCTGCATTTGCCAATACGTCGGCCGATGAAATAACCCGATGCTTCTTTGGGCATGCTTGTTTTTTGTTCGCCTTCGCCTGAATACCCTGCAGCTTGTTAGAGCGTAGCGGAAATCCCTCCAATCGGGGCTGCGGGGAGCGTTATTTTCAAAGCCTTTAGGGAGTATTCCAATGACCACACAAGGATTTACACGTAAGCTTACCGCTATACTAAGTGCCGATGTCAAAGGCTACAGCCGCCTCATGGGTGAGGATGAGGGGGCGACCGTACACACATTAACCACCTATCGTGAGGTCATATCCAGGGTGATCCGGATCCATCGTGGCAGGGTGGTCGACTCCCCTGGTGATAATCTGCTGGCCGAGTTTGCCAGTGTGGTTAACGCGGTCCAGTGTGCCGTGGAGATCCAGCAAGCACTCAAATCCAAGAACGCCGAGTTGCCGGAAAACAGAAGGATGGAGTTTCGCATCGGCGTAAATCTGGGCGATGTAATCGAGGAAGGAGACCGGATCTATGGTGACGGGATCAATATTGCAGCCCGGATAGAAGGCCTGGCCGAGGCAGGAGGCATCTGCATTTCCGGCAGTGCCTTTGAGCAGATCGAGAACAAACTCGATCTGGGCTATGAGTACCTGGGGAAGCACACGGTAAAAAACATTGCCAAACCGATAGGCGTATACAAAATTTCTGTGGAGCCGCGTGGGTGCAAAGCGAGGGAAGCCGGTCCAATACATCGGCGGCGGGCACATTGGGCTCTGGTGGCCGTTCTGATTGTCGGGGCCGCAGTCCTGGCGATCTGGAACCGTTCTTTGCGCCCGGATGCGCCACCGGCGGCAGCTCCCTCGGAGCAGAGCTCAGGTATCGAAGCGTCCGACAAACCGTCCATTGCCGTGCTGCCGTTCTTAAACATCAGCGGCGATTCCGAACAGGGGTATTTTGCCGACGGGATAACCGAAGACCTGATCACCGATTTGTCTAAGGTGTCGGGGCTCTTGGTCATTGCCCGCAACTCTGTTTTTACATACAAAGACAAGTCCGTGAATGTAAAGGAAGTCGGGCAAGAACTCGGCGTGCGGTATGTGCTGGAGGGCAGTGTGCGTAAGGTTGGAGACAGAGTTCGGATAACCGCACAACTGGTGGATGCCAAAATAGGGGGGCACCTGTGGGCCGAACGCTATGACCGGGATCTGAAAGACATTTTCGCTCTTCAAGATGAAGTCACACAGAAAATCGTAACGGCTCTTGCGGTTCAACTGACGGAAGACGAGCATATGCGCCTGGCGCGTAAATACACCGCCAACCTGGAAGCTTACGATTATATTTTGCGGGGTAAGGACCATCTTCGTCGCCTTAGTAAAGAAAGTATCGCTCAATCCCGGGTGATGTTCAGGAAAGCCATTGCTCTGGCGCCTGAGTATGCCTGGGGGTATTCACTGTTGGGTAAGACGCATTTGCTGGAGTGGTCTTTTGGATGGACCCAGGACCCGCAGTCGTTGGAGCTGGCCTTTGAACTGGCCCAAAAGGCCATCGCGCTGGATGACTTCCTCTCTTCGGGTCACCTAATATTGGGAGAGGTGTATCTGTGGAAAAAACAGCACGAGAAGTCCATTAACGAGTTTGAAAAGGCAATTGCCCTTGCCCCCAATGATGCCGATGGGTTTATGGGGCTGGGGAGTGTTTTGTCTTGGGCGGGCAGACCTGAGGAAGCCGTTGTACTGGTGAATAAGGCGATACTTCTGAATCCGAAATATCCCTCCTGGTATTTATGGAGTTTGGGCCATGCCCATTTCTTGAGAGAGCATTATGAAGATGCAATTTCAGCGTTCAACCGGTGCCTCACCCGCAACCCCAATTTTCTGCCCGCTCATTTCTATTTGGCTGTCAGTTACACTATCTCGGGACGGCAGGAAGAGGCCAGGGCTGAGGCCGTCAAATTTAAGAAAATGAGCCCTTATCTCTCTCCGGAAAATTGGAAGGAGAGGCTCCCGTATAAAGATAACCTTGTATTGGAAAGAATTTTTGATATCGCTCGCAAGGCTGGGCTTGAGTGAAAAGAGGTCAGTGAGCGGATAAAAAGCAGCCTTAAAAAATTCCTTTTTCGTATAATCCGGGACACCCTGAATAAGTTAATACCTCATACTTGAAAAATAGCTAGTTTCCATCCATAAATGGTTATTTTTACAATGAGCGGCGTTCTCCGCGGCTTTCCGCCCTCGACGTAC
>JAQYVG010000407.1 GCA_030145595.1 Desulfobacterales bacterium
ATCAGTTATCAGTTATCAGTAATCAGCTTGCTCTTACTGATCACTTTTCACTGATAACTGTTCATCGGTGACTGTCTTGGTGGCGAAAATATTTTATTAGATAGGTACTAATGAGAAATTCGGCTTAGGATCGCCTATCGGTTTTTGAGACCTTTGCAAAATGTTTCCTCTGAGCGTCTTGCCCCTTGACAAGATCTACAGTAAATATGAGATATGATAAACATACGTAATTTCAGTATTATTGCACATATCGATCACGGCAAATCGACACTTTCCGATCGCCTTATCCAGGCGACTAACGTTGTGCTGGATCGAGATTTTCAAGATCAGATCCTCGATACTATGGATATTGAACGGGAGCGGGGTATCACCATAAAAAGCCAGACAGTCTGCCTGCCTTATACTGCCAAAGATAATCAAACCTACATGCTGAATCTCATCGACACCCCGGGGCATGTGGATTTTACTTACGAAGTTTCGCGGGCGCTGGCTTCATGTGAGGGTGCCCTTCTGCTGATAGATGCCAGCCAGGGCGTGGAAGCTCAGACTTTGGCGAACCTCTACCTCGCCATGGAGCACAATCTCGAAATAATACCTGTAATCAACAAGATAGACCTCCCTTCAGCTGATGTTGAACGCATTAAACAACAGATAGAGGATGATCTGGGGCTCGACCCGGAGTCGGCGATACTAACCTCAGCCAAAGAGGGCACCGGGATTGAAGAGCTCTTAGAGAGCATTGTAAAAGATCTGCCGCCACCTGCCGGCGACCCCGAAGCACCGCTGAGAGCGTTGATTTTCGACTCCCATTATGATCCCTATCGCGGCACTGTCATTCACTTTCGCGTCTTTCAGGGGAGAGTGGAAGCCAAAGATGTTATCGCCTTTATGTCGAATAACGCCGCTTACAAGGTCGAGGAAGTCGGTATATTTCAAATCGTCAGGGTTCCGCAAAAACAGCTCTCAGCAGGACAGGTCGGCTATTTGATTGCCGGCATAAAAACGGTCAGCGATACCCGCTGCGGAGATACGATTACTTTAAGAGACCGGCCATGTCCAACGTCCATGCCCGGTTTCAAGGAAGCCAAACCGGTGGTTTTTTCTTCGATCTATCCGGTGGCGACGGACGGATACGAGGAATTGGCCGTCGGCCTGGAAAAACTAAAGCTCAATGATGCCTCCTTGATTTATGAGAAAGACACTTCCGTGGCCTTGGGTTTTGGATTCCGCTGTGGTTTTCTGGGACTTCTGCACCTTGAGGTTGTGCAGGAGCGGCTTGAGCGCGAATACGGCCTATCTTTGATTTTGACGGCACCTTCAGTGCGATACCAGCTTATTATGAACGATGATTCAACATTAATCATTGACAATCCGGCTTTATATCCGGATCCTACAAATATTCAGATCACGATGGAACCGTTCATCCGGGCCTCGATAATTATTCCTGATCGTTACATGGGGCCGGTTATGAAACTTTGTCTGGAACGCCGTGGCAGCAACACCAACTATCAATATCTTACCAGCAGTCGCCTGGAAATGTTTTTTGAGCTACCACTTGCTGAAGTTGTTTTCGATTTTTACGACAGGCTAAAATCGATTACCCAAGGGTATGGTTCCTTTGACTACGAACTGAAAGATTATAAAGAAACCGATCTGGTAAAGCTGGACATTCTGATCAATGGTGAACGGGTGGATGCCCTTTCCCAACTGGTTCATAAAGACAGGGCGGTTGAGCGAGCCAGGCGCGCGTGTGAAAAACTAAAAGATGAAATTCCCAGACAGCAGTTTAAAATAGCCGTCCAGGGGGCCGTCGGCGGTAACATTATTGCCCGCAAGACAATCTCAGCTTTTAGAAAGGATGTTACTGCAAAATGTTATGGAGGTGACGTAACGCGCAAGCGCAAGCTTTTAGAAAAGCAGAAAAAAGGAAAAAAACGCATGAAAATGGTAGGCCAGGTAATGATTCCTCAGTCGGCTTTTCTTTCAGTTCTAAAAACAGACACCGACTAATAACCGTTTGACGCCTGGTATTTTGTGGGGAAAAACTTTTCCCGGCACGGTTTCGCTTAGCAAGATGATTGACGATTGACGATTTTCGATTGAAGATTGAAGGAATCCTTACAGTTTTATAAATAAAAGGACAGAGCGACACGCGGCGCAAGCGCCTGCGCTGCGCGAGCGATACCACAAATCATCCCCGAAAAATCGGGATCTCCGCTCCGTCAATCATCCCCGAAAAATCGGGATCTCCGCTCCGCTCCGTCAATCATCAATCGTCAATTTCTGTTTTGGTTGTTCAAGTTAGGAGGATACATGGGTAAGACCATCGCTGAAAAAATTTTTGACGCCCACCGGGTGGACAGCCCTGCTGAAGATATCCATGTTCTCCGGCTGGATGCAGTATTTTGTCACGAGATTACTACACCGGTTGCGATCAATGATCTGATCAGTCGTAACAAAGACAGGGTTTTTGATG
>JAQYVG010000408.1 GCA_030145595.1 Desulfobacterales bacterium
TCCATCTTTCCCTGATTAAAGTGCGCCCGTCAACCTTGATAAACGGCTGTTCAATATTTAAGGCTGCAGCCATGGACTCCCAACCCCGCACAAGCAGGAATGACTGGTTGAAACCCCGCGTCCTTATCTTTTTAAAATGTAACGGAACCGGTATGGCAAGATCAATCCTGCCCGGCTCCCAATAACGGATAAGGGCAAAAAAAAGAAGCGCTCCAAGGGGCCTTGCCACCTGAATCTTGCCGGCATATTTCATTCGATGGATCACCGCCAGAAGCGCCCGTTCATAAGCACCTAATGTTCGAGCCATGCCAAATAGTTTTGGGGACGTCAAGCACTCACCGCAAATGTGGTCCTGGCCTTCACGGCTTTGAAACATGATCCCACACACAGTGCACATGGGAGATACTGCGGCAACAAAATCTTTTGAACATAACCTGCATAAAAAAGGTGCCATCACCTTCTCAAAATCAGGAGCAGTTCCAGCCTGAAAGACTTCGGCAGGCAAACTATTTCTTTGATGGGAGTTATTATGAAAAAAAGCCCCGCACACCAGGCATTGCGCCGGGAAAAGCACGTCTTTAATAACTCCGGTAAGCCGGCTCAATACATTACGAGTTTCCGGTAGCAGCCTCAAAGCTTCTCCATCTTATTTACCATCCGCTTGGCAAACTCCGAACATTTTACCTCTGTAGCCCCTGTCATCTGACGGGCCAGATCATATGTAACCGTACCATCTTGAATGGTTGTCTGCAGGGCTCTGCCGGTTAAAAGTGACGCTTCTTTCCATCCCATATAATCAAGCATCATTGCCGCCGAAAGTATCAAAGAACACGGATTCACCTTATCCTGGCCGGCATATTTGGGAGCCGTGCCGTGGGTAGCTTCAAAAACTGCACACTTGTCACTGATATTAGCACCCGGCGCCATTCCAAGGCCGCCCACCTGGGCGGCAAGTGCATCTGAAAGATAGTCACCATTCAAATTGGGGGTAGCAATAACATGGTATTCATCCGGCCGCAGCAGCACTTGCTGAAACAGCATATCGGCAATACGGTCTTTGATGATAACTTTGCCCTCCGGCCGCATACCATTATATGTTCCAAAAAGTTCATCTTCAGTGATGGTTCGGTCTCCAAACCGCTCTTCGGCGACTTCGTAACCCCATTGGTTAAATGCACCTTCTGTAAATTTCATTATGTTCCCTTTGTGCATCAGGGTTACACTTTCAAGATTGTTTTCAAGAGCATAAGCAATGGCTCTGGCCACCAGTCGTTTGGTATTTTTTTCACTTATGGGTTTTATGCCGATACCGGAATCAGATGGAACTGAAATCCCCATTTCATCTTTTAGAAAAGATATGACCCTGCCTGCCGCTTCACTTTTGGATTGCCATTCAATGCCGGCATACACATCTTCCGTGTTCTCACGAAATACAACCATATTAATCTTTTCCGGTCTCTTCATGGGACTGGGAACAGGGTCAATATACTTGACAGGACGAACGCAGGCATACAGATCCAACACCTGGCGAATGGTCACGTTCAAACTTCTGATCCCTTTACCGACGGGAGTTGTCAAGGGGCCTTTAATGGCGACCACGTGGGCCCTGATTGTATCCAGGGTCTCATCAGGCAGCCAGTTGCCGGTTTGTTGATAAGCTTTTTCACCGGCCAAAGTTTCAAGCCATGATATCTTGCGGCCGCTGTTGTAGGCCGTTTTAACGGCGCTGTTTATTACCATGCGGGTTGCTTGCCATATGTCCGGGCCTATTCCATCTCCCTCGATAAAGGGAATGACCGGACAATCAGGTACCTGCAGACTTCCATCATTACTTATTTTAATTCTGGCTGATGTTTCCATGATATCAAGACCTTTCTAATTTATTTACCACCTCAATTGAGCGAAAGTCGAGGATGCGCCAGATCCGCGGCATCAAGGGCGAAGCCGTAGTAAACTACTGCGAGCCCTTGATAACAAAGGAGGTGGCGTATCATCGGCTTTCGCGGCGGCTCCTCTGCCTGAATGCCTCATACATTACAACCGCCCCCGCCACCGAAGCATTCAAAGAATTTATGCGGCTGGTTTGAGGAATGGACATTGATATATCACAGTGTTTTTTAACCAAAGGACGTATTCCTTTGGCTTCGCCTCCGACAACAATGGCGATTGAACCTGTTAGATCACTGAAAAAAATGGACTGGTCGGCGGTTATGTCCAGTCCTGCTATCCATATACCTTTTCCCTTCAAGTCCTTTATGGTGTTCACCATATTGGTAACACGTGCCAGATGAACATGCTCAAGCGCACCTGCAGATGCCTTGGATACGGTTGGTGTCGGCCACGCAGATCGATCCTTGGGAATAACAACACCGTCGATGCCCACACACAGTGATGTTCTCAACAAAGCGCCCAAGTTATGAGGGTCTATGACATTGTCGAGCAGCAGCAAAAAGTAGT
>JAQYVG010000409.1 GCA_030145595.1 Desulfobacterales bacterium
GGAATTTTTTATAAGGTCTACCAATCTTTCTATTTTAGACTCTATCTGGCCTAAACTTGATAGGACAGCAGATATGAATTCTCTTTCGGACAAAGTCCCATATAAATCGACATGCAGCGTGTCGATTTTGGGCTTTTGACGCTGGACCTTTTTAAAGACGTTAAAGATCAAAGAAGTTTTTCCATACCTTCGATGAGAAAAAATAAGCACATTTTGAGAATTTTTGATAAAATTCATCAAATCGGCTATTTCTGTTTTCCGATTACAAAAAGCAGCACCCGTTACAATCGTAGTATAACTAAAAGGGTTTTTCATGATTTATATTCGGTTAGTAATAAATTGCGAATTGGTCATGTATTTTATGTTAGTAACTTCGTGTGTATAATAAATTAATTTAACATGTATTGTCAATATTATTTTAATTTTGAATTCCCCGCTGCTTTTCGGAACGCAGCAGAGATCCCGAAAGCGCTAAAGACATTTCCGGCATCTACCAACAGATCAGGGAATCATTCAGGCTCGAAGCCGTGCTTTGCAGGTCGTCAATACCGAGGTGGTGACTTGCTATTGGCAGATCGGTCGCCTGATCGTCGAGGAGGAGCAGCGGGGAGAAACACGAGTTGCTTATGGAAAAGGATTTAGCGGTCGAAATATTTTTTGAGTCTGCGATAGAAGTTTTCGTGGATTCCAAATGCAAAAAGGTAGAGATGATTTTCCACAACTTCATAAGCAAGGAGGACTTTTTCTTGCATGGATTGAAACAGCACTTACTGCTCCCTATCTCCTATCTCCTATCTCTTATACTTTATTTGCTTGCATTGCAGGATTGTGGTGTCGATTTTTGAAAGAATCTTGATGGCGTCGTAAAAAGTCTCATCTACTGCGCTTGTCCGCCTCAGGCGGGTTGTAGTATTTTTGCAGAGACTCGGCATACTACATGTATGGCCTCGTTCCTGAAAAAATACTACGCCTTGTATATGAACCGTTTTACTTGGCCATCTATAGTTTAATTCGTTACTTTTTACGAGTTCATCAATTTTATCTTTTTGATAAAGATTTTAACTAACCTGTTATAATTCATTGACATTTTGTAACTAACACTTTAATATATTAATTTTATTCTTTATTCAGGAGGAGCCCATGAACAAAGCAGATCTCATCACAGCCCTTAAAAATGAAACCGGACTTGCCAAAACAGAAGCCGAGTCAGTTGTGAACCTGTTCTTTGGCGAAATGTCCAACGCTTTGGCAAACGGTGACAGGGTTGAAATCCGGGGATTATGTTCGTTTTACGTCAAAAAATATAAGGCGTATACCGGAAGGAATCCTAAAACCGGGAAACAGGTTCAGATTGCACCGAAGAAACTGCCGTTTTTCAAATGCGGGAAAGAGTTAAAAGAGCGGGTCGATTCTTAAAAAAAGAGATGAGTTCAATCTTTTTAAGTTCTAAATGAATATTATGATTGAACAATATTCTTTCGGCAATATTGTTGTAAGTAGCGTAAGATACACCCATGATATGAAAATTGTCCAGGGGAAGGTTGTCCCTGAATGGCGGCGGCAGCGCGGGCACTCTGTTGATGTGGATGACATTCAGGATATTTTGAAATCCGGCCCCGACATTGTAGTGCTTGGGAAAGGTTCACCAGGGATGATGAAAGCAACCAGGGCCTTGCGTGAATTTCTTAAAGACCAGAATATTAAATTGATCGAAGAAAAGACGGCCAAGGCCGTTGAGACTTTCAACCGACTCTTAAAAGAAGGCCAAAATATTGCCGCCGGCTTTCATTTAACCTGCTAAGGGCTCGCTCAAAAATAACTTCACATTTTAATCCGCCGATCCATCCCGCCCGGCTGCGTTGCGTGTCGGTTAAATAACCTGCTATTCGCCCTCCCCGCGCCTTGCCATGCGGGCGCCTCGACTCCTGAAAATGTAAATTTATTTCTTCGTGAACCCTAAGCTCACTTCCTGTCTGCCGTACTCATTATAATAGACCTTTTCATATTGTAAATTTTCTTTGCGATGCGGGGGCTTGCTTTCAGCAGGGTAGCCAATGGCGATCATCGATTCCACGTTTAAATTTCCCGGAATATTTAAAAGTTCTTGCACATACTCCTGGGCAGTTTTGGTCTGATCGTGCATTCTCATTCTGATCTGAATCCAGCAACTTCCAAGGTCCAGGGACTCAGCCGCCAGATGGAGAAAGATCGAAGCGATGGAAGCATCCTCAACCCAGACATCGCACTTTTCGGGATCCGCACAAACAACGATTCCCAAGGGGGCATTTTTTAAAAACGAAGCACCGTGCGCTTTGGCTTTTGAAAGCTTTTCAAGCAAACCTCGATCAGTTACAACAATGAACTCCCAGGGATTAAACCCTCTTGAAGACGGTGAACGCAGGGCTGCCTCAATGAGAAGTTCGATTTTCTCTTT
>JAQYVG010000040.1 GCA_030145595.1 Desulfobacterales bacterium
ATTTAAAGGATTTATTGTTGAAGAGCAAGAAGACAGATTTGTAAGGAACATTAAAACAAGATCTGTTAGTGATTTGCCAAAAAATGATTTGTTAATCAGGGTTCGATATTCATCCTTAAACTATAAAGACGGACTTTCCGCCACGGGTCACCGGGGAGTCACCAAGAATTATCCTCACACCCCGGGAGTGGATGCCGCCGGTATTGTAGAACAAAGTTTCAGCGATGCATTTAAGTCCGGAGACCAAGTGATTGTCACCAGTTACGATCTTGGTATGAATACTTCCGGTGGTTTTGGACAATACATCAGCGTGCCGGCCGCTTGGGTTGTCCCGCTTCCGGACAACCTCTCATTCAAGGAAAGCATGGCTTACGGTTCAGCCGGGCTTACTGCCGGCTTTTGCATCCTTAAACTACAAGAGCATGGCATCACTCCTGATAAAGGAGAAATATTAGTTACGGGCGCCACGGGTGGAGTTGGCAGTTTCGCCGTGGCAATGCTTGCCAAAATCGGATATCAAGTGGTCACAGTAACTGGAAAGATAAAAGAAAAGCAATTTCTTATCGATCTTGGGGCAAAGGAAGTCATCTCCAGAGAGGAGGCAACCGACACTTCGGGTAAACCTCTGTTGAAAGGTCGCTGGGCAGGTGTAGTAGATTCGGTGGGGCATGAAATTCTGGCAACAGCCATTCGGTCCACCAAACCGTATGGCGTCGTTACCTGCTGCGGCAACGTGGCATCGTCTGATTTGCATATTAACGTCTACCCTTTCATATTGAGGGGTATTACGCTTATCGGTATTGATTCACAGAGTTGCCCTATGGCCTTTCGCCGCAGGACATGGGGAAAAATCGCCAATGAATGGAAACTGACTGTTCTGGACCGCCAGACAACCGTATGCTCACTTGAAGAGTTGGATATCGAAATAGATCGCATTTTATCAGGAAAGCAAAAAGGCAGGGTGATCGTCGATTTGAATAGATAGGAGCAGAAGCGTTAAAAAGATAAAAGGGTTGCTAATAAGTTTATTTTAATGGTAATAACTGCAATCACTAAAAGATATCAAGTGCTTGTTTTTATGATTATGTAAATGGAACTATTAAATTTGATTTAAATCAATGACAGATGGTTGATTCTATACCACAGGGGAGCGCGGATGGCCTCCCATTCTACGAGGTCATTGACGATATCGACGACAGCGAGATTGGAATATGATAAGCACGATTTACAAAATCCTTGCCGGTATCGGTTACACTCATCCGCTTCACCCGGCAATAACGCATGTTCCGGTTGGTTTAGTCATCGGTGGATTTCTTTTCGCGCTGACCGCCGTTGTGCAGAAACGCCCTTCCCTGGAAAAGTCCGCCCGTCATTGTTTCTGGTTGGCGCTGCTTTTTTTGCCGGTGGCCTCCCTGTTTGGCCTGATGGACTGGCAACACTTCTACGCCGGTGCCTGGATCCTCCCTATCATTATGAAGATGGTCCTGGCAGTAGTATTGCTTGTCCTTTTGCTCTACACGCTGATTCCGTCCCGCCCCAAAATACCCCTCCTTCTTGTTGGCCTTTGCCTGTTGGTTGTCATCGGGATAGGCTTTTTCGGTGGAGAACTGGTGTATGGTACACGCGGCACGGCGAAAGTGATTGGTGATGAGCGCATCGAACAAGGGGCAACATACTTTGCCCAGAAATGTGCCATGTGCCATTACAATGATCGCACGGACACTCGGATCGGTCCCGGTCTGAAAGATTTATTCCAGAAGGACAAGCTGCCGATCAGCGGCAAAGCGGTTACCGCCGAAAACATCGAAAACCAACTTAAAACACCCTTGGACAGTATGCCGGCTTTTGCCGCCATAACGGATGAAGAACTCGGTGCCCTGATCGAATATTTAAAAACCCTTTAGCCGATTCCTATCCGCTCCGCACAATTTTTCATTATTCTAAATTCTTTGTTTTCCACGCCTTGATTGTATCCTTCAAACTGCTAACAAGGTTTTCAACTTCATTAACCCCCTTTTGGGTAGCCACCTTCAAATTATTACGAAATTCTTTTTCATAACGCCGTTTATGCACTTCTAATTCGGCCGCAATTTGTTCCTCGTTCCATTGAAGGTGTGAACGCTGAATCTTCTTTGCGGTTTGGTATTCGTCAAAACTGTAATCAATATTTTCAAGTAGGTAAGATTCCATCTGTTTCTGGGACGGTATCTTAAACTCGCCGATCAATATGTCTGCTAAAGATTCTTTAATGATTTGTTGTGCACACTTTTTTACATCAGGTGAATACATTATTAATCTTCTCCAAATAAAATCGTGTTACGATTTTATGAAACTCCAGCCCCGCTGAAAGCGGGACGGGATCTAATAAGCGGAAGGTTTACCCGCCTGCGGTGGGCTAAAATTCCTATCCCCGTTAAAAATAGTTCTCTTAAAATCTTGATAATTATGAACAGAAACACAATTTATATGAAATCTGCGAAATCTACAACCAAAAAATAATGCCGCAGGGATAATTAACAAAGTTACAATAGTTTAAGCTTAACCACCGAATACCACTAACATCTACAGCCCCCTTTTTTCTAAAGATTTAAGAATCGAAATGGAATTTGAAAAAGATAATATTGAATGGCAAAATGAAAACTTAGATGATTTTAATAATGGATAATACCTTACGAGCGAGCAGAAAAAGGTGATATCATCATTTTCCCCACATACTTACAACTTGTTCTTTGGTGTAAAACTGTTCGGATTTTTTTATTTTGTTCCACGCCCGATCTTTTCTGTTCTCAATAACAATTGTCGGCCGGTGAGATAGAGAGAGCCATTGCCACTTACCATTCAGATATGCTTGCGCCTGGGCATGGCCTCCTTCGGTGGCTCGATTGCGCCCCACAACAATGCGGGTAGGAAGGCCTAATTCCGATTCCACTACTACTGCTTGATAGTATGCGTTTTGCCAGCATCGGGGCTTTACATCAACTGAAGCGCAGGATACTAATAATGATAACAATAGTAGTGTTACTACTATGATACAACATACATTGGGAGCTTTTAGGTGTCTATGCATTAATTCACCCCAATAATGAAAAGTGTAATAATTGATAATGCATTGAAAATAAACCCATTTGCTTTAAAAAAACAAGTACTATTTTGAGCAGTATGAAATGAGTATAGGAGGTACCCCTTTTTTGTTAAACATCTTGATTTTTAAGCATTTAATCAAACAGAAAAAGGTGTGTTCTAATGAGCTCTGATAGCTGAAAGCTTCATAAAAATTGGGTGTTACCCGACTCAGGTTCGACAGAACTGCAGCGCGGCGTTTTTTCATTAAAGATCCTCAAGGGCATCCATTTCCCCACTTGACAATAAAACGTTCCTATCGATATAATCCGAAAACCTCAAAAAGCATCATACAGCCCGGTTTTAAGATGTTTTTTTTATTTTCAGATCTTATACATTTTTCATCATCGATCACCAGTCTTGTAACATTCTGGGAGAAACTGTTTTAGATGGATCGACGAACCTTCCTCAAAATTGCCGGCACGGGTAGTCTTTCCATTGCTGCGGGCTGTACTTCTGAAGCCGAAAAGACGCTCTTTTCCCTGGTACAGGCCCCCGATGACATGGTGACCGGCAAAGCCGCCTGGTATGCCTCCACCTGCCGCGAATGTCCCGCGGGCTGCGGTATTCTCGCTAAAAACAGGGAAGGCAGGATTATCAAGATCGAAGGGAACCCTCTGCACCCCATCAATAAGGGGAAACTTTGCATCAGAGGACAGTCCGCCCTGCAAAGAATCTACCACCCGGACAGAATCAAGACGCCGTTGCTCAAAGATAAAGATAGTTGGCGACCACTCTCCTTTTCAAAAGCGATCCAGCTGCTAAAAGAAAAAACTTTGGCAGCATCCAAAAAGGGGCCGAATCGGATCCGAATGCTGACGGAAGTCGTGGGGGAAAGCCTCCTGAGTCTGTTCAGCAAATCTTTGCATAAGTGGCAATCAGCCGGTCCGCTGGTGTTTGAACCTTATGCCTATGAATCCCTTAAACGTGCCAACAAAGAGGTTTTCGGCCTTGAGGGCTTGGTTTCCTACAACATGGAAGACGCCGATCTGCTTATTTCTTGCGGTGCCGACTTTTTGGAAACCTGGCTTTCGCCGGTGGAATATGCACGCAAGTTCAAGGTCATGCATGCTCTGAAAAGCGGCCAAAAGAATCTGTTTTTCCATGTAAGCCCTTACCAGTCTTTAACCGGTGCCAATGCCGATCTCTGGATGTCTTGCCATCCCGGGGGTGAAACCGCCATTGTTCTCGGCCTGATTAAAGAAGCGCTGCGGGATGGTAAAGGACAACACCTGCCGGAGTCCGTCCGCTTGTCTCTGGCGCGGGCCGTTGCGGCTTACACCAGCACCAGGATTGCCGGACTTTCAGGGATACGTACCGAACATTACAAAACCCTTGTGTACCGACTGATGGATTCCCGCAAGCCCCTGATTTTAGGCTCCGGGTCCGGTTCTGCGGACGCCAACGCGCTTCAGACCAATATTGCTGCAAATCTTTTGAACCTTATCCTCGATCCGGATTTAACGCTTTTGGACTTTGCAAACCGTCACCGAGTGGAGACCGCTGCAAGTAGGTCCCAAGTACTCAATTTTTTCCAAGCACTTGAAAAAGATTCCGTAGACCTTTTGCTGATCAACAATTCCAATCCGGTCTTTGCCTTTCCACCTGAAAACAGGCTTAAAGATGCCCTTCAAAACGGTTCTGTCTTTGTGGTCAGCTTCAGTAATTTCATGGACGAAACCTCCCGGCTTGCAGACCTCATCTTTCCCATGGGCCTGCCGCTGGAGACCTGGGATGAATATGAGGGTAAATCGGGCATCGGTTCCACCTTGCAGCCGGCCATGGGGCGACTGAACGAAACGCCGAATATCGGTGATGTTTTCCTCGAGTCCGCTTTTGAAATTGACCTGTCTGAAAACAACTTTAAAACCTACCTTTTCGCGCATTTTATGCGCAAAGGTATTATCGGTGACGAAAAGGGATGGGTTCAAACTGTTCGTCAGGGCGGAACATTCAGCCCCACCGCATCCGATCGACCGGATCGGTCTGTGCCGGATAGCGCCGCCGACCTGTTGCATTCGATATCGAAACCTCTTGACAAGGAACTGGTGTTCACAGCCGCACCCTCCATACGCTTCTTTGACGGCCGGGGCGCCAACCTGCCCTGGTTGTGTGAGATCCCGGATCCTTTGACAAAGATCGCCTGGCAGACACCGCTGCTCATGCATCCGAAAACTCTGGCGAGCCATAAACTCAACCACGGCGATGTTGCTAACATACGCTCGAAATGGGGTTCTGTTGAGGCACCGGTTTATGAATACGAAGGCCTACATCCCAATGTTATGGTCATGAGCATTGGACAGGGGCATGGTTCCTATGGCCGTTATGCCGAAAACGTAGGCCTCAATCCGGTTCAGCTGCTTTCGCCCAAGCCCGAACCGTTATCCGGCGGACCCCGGTTTGCGGTGCATCCGGTTTCCATCCACAACACCGGGTTATCCATGGCAATGGCGCACACCGACGGCAGCCGTATCCAACACGGCCGCAAAATTGCCCTTTCCGTCTCACCGGATGCACTGAAACATGGAAAACCTCACAAGAAACACGGTTTGACCATGCATGACTTTCCGTTTACCTTGCCCTTGCCGGAAGGCTACGATCCCAAACGGGATTTCTATCCGCCCCACGATCATGATACCTATCGCTGGGGAATGGTCGTGGACTTAGATAAGTGCATCGGATGTGCTGCTTGTACGGCGGCCTGTTACGCCGAAAACAATCTTGGTGTGGTAGGATTAAAACAGATGATCGAAGGCCGTGAAATGGCCTGGCTGAGGGTGGAACGTTATCATGATCCTGTGCGTATGGAAAAAATCATGTTTCTCCCCATGCTGTGCCAGCACTGTGACAATGCACCGTGCGAATCGGTATGCCCGGTGTACGCACCGCATCATTCCAAAGAGGGGCTTAACAATCAGATTTACAACCGCTGCATAGGAACCCGCTTCTGCTCTCAAAACTGTCCTTATAAGGTACGCCGCTTCAACTGGTTCGACTCGCAGTGGCCCGCGCCGCTTCATCTGCAGTTGAACCCCGATGTCACGGTTCGCAGCAAAGGCGTCATGGAAAAATGTTCGTTTTGCGTCCAGCGCATCAAACAGGCTCACGGCATTGCCAAAAACGAAAAGCGCATGATCCTGGACGGGGAGGTGGTTCCGGCCTGCGTGCAAACATGCCCTACCGGAGTATTCACTTTCGGAAACCTCATGGACAAAACCAGCCGGGCAAGACAAATGGTCGAGGATCCCCGCAGGTATCAGGTGATGGGATATCTGAATACCAAACCGGCTGTCATTTACCTGAAAAAAGTGGTCCAGGACATATAAAAGAGAAGAAATTGGAAACAATTTATAAACCGCAGAGACCCGCTGATAAATTAAAGATAAAAATGCACGAGTTGACGTTTGCTAAAATAGACCAGACCGTGCTGGATACGCTGAAGCCTCCGTCCCGGAACTACTGGCTAATCATTGCCATACTGTTTTTGGGGATTTTGTTCGGTGCGGCCTGCTGGGGGTATCAGATATTCAAGGGCGTCGGCGTGGCCGGAATGAACAATCCCGTAGCCTGGGGGACCTATCTGATCAACTTTGTCTTCTGGGTAGGAATCGCACACTCGGGGACGCTCATCTCCGCCATTTTGCATCTGCTCAGGGCCGGCTGGCGCAACCCCATTGCCAGGGCCGCCGAAACTATGACGGTCTTTGCGGTTTGCATTGCCGGCCTGTTTCCGTTCATACACCTGGGCCGCGTCTGGTTGGTCTTTTATATGCTTCCCATCCCCAATCAGCGCAACCTTTGGCCGAATTTCCAATCCCCTCTCATGTTCGATGTGGTGGCCATCAGCACGTATCTTACGGTGAGCGTCCTGTTCTGGTACACCGGGATGCTGCCGGATCTTGCCGTCGTGCGGGACCGTGCCACGGGAATTCGAAAAAAAATCTTTACGGTTATCTCTTTGGGATGGACCGGCGCCCATGAACAGTGGCGGCATTACACGCGCGGGTATCTGTTTTTCGCAGCCCTGGCCACGCCTCTGGTGATCTCGGTGCACAGCGTGGTGTCATGGGATTTTGCTCTGGGTGTGGTGCCCGGCTGGCACACAACCATTTTTGCACCCTATTTTGTCGCCGGCGCCATTCATTCTGGCCTGGCCATGGTGCTGACGCTGATGATTCCCCTTCGCAAGCTTTTTCACTATGAAAAAATTATCACTATAGCCGTGCTGGAAAGCGTTGCCAAAACCATTATCTTCACCGGACTGATTGTCGGATTTGCTTACGGCACGGAATTTTTCATGGCCTGGTACAGCCAAAATCCGCTAGAAATGGCGATCTTTCAATACCGTCCCACGGGCGACTATGCTCTTGGTTTCTGGATCATGGTCATCTGCAACACCATGATTCCGCTGCTCTACTTCTTCAAGCGAATCCGCACGTCGATTCCCTGGCTGTTCGGCATTGCCATATTTGTCAATGTCGGCATGTGGTATGAGCGCTTTGTTATCATCATCAGCAGCGTGAGCCGTGACTTTATTCCCCATGCCTGGGGGCTGTATTCACCGACGTTCATTGAGTTCGGTATAATGCTGGGCGCGTTTTGCATTTTCTTTTTTCTGTTCTTACTTTTTGTCAAACACCTGCCGTCGGTGTCCATGACAGAGATGAAGGAAGCCCTCGATCAAGGAGCAAGCCATGGCAACTGAAGCTTTGGTAATGGGTCTGTTCACGGATGAAAACCAGGCGGTATCCACCGTTGAGGCCATCGCGGATTCACCCTGGCAACTGCGTCGCGTGCACAGTCCGATTCCCAGCCACAAACTATCCGATGCGCTGAACTTAAAGCAAAGCATGGTCGGCTGGTATACCCTGGCAGGCGGCATCATCGGCTTTTTTACCGGCTTTATCGTAGCGGCATATACCGCCGTCCAATGGAACCTTATCGTCAGCGGCAAGCCCATCGTTGCGCTGGTACCGTTTTTTATCGTAGGATTCGAGTTTACTATCCTGTTTGCCATTTTCGGTAATGTCGCGGGCCTCATTCACCAGATGCAGCTGCCCGGATTCAAGGGGCTTGAGCAATATGACCCCCGCTGTTCCGGTGAGCATTTCGGGATCTTGGCATCCTGCCGGGCCACCGATCTGGAAGAACTTGTAACGTTTTTTAAAACCAAAGGCGGCGAAATAAGAGTTTTTGAAGATTCCCTGCAGCCCCGCTGAGCGGGATTTCCGCTGCGCTCCATAAAGCTTGCATGCAGGGAATCTTAGACTGTAAGGAATTCTATCAATTTTTTGATTCGCTCGCTAACCCCGCAGTCCCGCTGAGCGGGACGGGGAATACACTCGCTGTGCAGTGCAAATTATGAAACCCAAGGACAACAGCAGCAACGGCCGGCATAAAAAGCAATTAGTAGTCATTTGCCTGTCTCTGGTCGTCATCGGCTTCGGCACCTTTATCTTCGTGCTTATGGGCCGGCATCCTGAACGGGCCTGGCAGGCGTATCTGATCAATTTTTTGCTGTGGTCGGCCATCGCACAGGGCGGACTGCTTTTCTCAGCCATTATGCATATTACAAATGCACGCTGGAGCGAACCGTTATCGAACCTGGCCGAATCGTTTACGGCCTTTTTCCCGGTTTCTTTCGTCCTGTTTTTGTTTCTCTTTCTGGGCACAAAGCATCTCTTTCCATGGCTGCATCAGGATTTGCACGGCAAAGAAGTCTGGTTGAACATACCGTTTCTTTTTTCCAGAGATTTTATCGGACTCCTTATCCTCTACGGCTTGGGGTTTGCGTATCTTTATCATGCCTTGTGGCGCAAGCTGGATCGTTCCATATCTCGAGGAAAAATCCGCAAGCTTTTATACAAATGGTGGGACCGCAGCATCCTTGATACCGAAAAGTGCAACCGCCGGATGACGGTTTTCGCTATTCTTTATATATTAGCCTATGCGCTGATTTTGTCGCTGATCGGTTACGATCTCATTATGAGCATGGACCCCCACTGGTATTCCACCCTCTTCGGAGCTTACACGTTTGTCAAAGCATTTTATATCGGTCTGGGGGGCCTGATTATCTTCGCATCAATACTGCATCTGTATCCGAAAATCGAGTTTACCTTAAAACCGTCGCAGTTCCATGATATCGGCAAACTTTTTTTTGCTTTCTGTCTGGTCTGGGCCGACTTTTTCTATGTCCAGCTTGTAGTCATCTGGTACGGCAATATTCCGGAAGAGACTGCCTACGTCATCGAGCGCACAATGGCGGCTCCCTGGAGTTCTTTGGCCTGGTTTATCTTTATCATCTGTTTTATTATCCCGTTTCTCATCCTTTTAAGTAAGAAGGTCAAAACAAAGCCCTGGTTTATGAGTGTACTTTGCGCGATAGTTATCATGGGCATCTGGCTGGAGCATCTGTTACTGCTGGGTCCGGCGCTGCATCATAATGTATCCACTTTACCCCTGGGCCTGTCCGACGGTCTGATATTCTTAGGCTTTCTGGGGCTGATCGCACTGGCTGTCACGTTTTTTCTAAGCCTGTTCCCGGAGCTGCTGCGGGTAAAGGAAGGTGAGGTAATCTGATGGAAATTTTGATCACCTCCCTTTCCCTGGCAACGGTTCTGGTTTTAGCCGTGATTATCGGCACCGGCGGCAAACCCATGGTCTTTGTAACCTCCCTGGGCGAAACCGTATCTCTGCTGGCAAAAAATAAGGTGCCGCTGTTCTGGTCTGGACTCTGTGTCCTTTTAGTTCTGGGTTTTCTTTATTTTTTCTATGTGCCGGCGGCAACCAGGATAGGGCCGGAGCAGCCGATCCCTTTCAGTCACAGGGTCCATGCCGGCGTTAAGGCCATACAGTGCCGGTTCTGTCATCCTTATGTCGGGCGGTCGATTCATCCCGGGCTGCCGCCGGTGGAAAAATGCCTGTATTGCCACGAGTATATTATCGCCAATCACCCCTGGATTCAAAAGGAGCATGAATATTTTAATACACAAACCCCGACACCGTGGAAAAAGGTCTTCTATCTACCCGAACATGTTTTGTTCAATCATCAGCGGCACATTAAAAAGGAGATCCAGTGCCTGGAATGTCACGGACAGGTTGAAACCATGGACCGCCTCCCGGGGAAACGATTTGAGATGGGGTTTTGCATTGAGTGTCATAAAGAAAAAGAGGCAAACATAGGGTGCTGGTTGGCATGCCACAACTAGCCTTGGTTTCTCACAAGCCGGAGCAGCACAGGAACTGCGTTATTCAGCCCTCGAAGTAAAATACTACGTCTTCGGGCTGAAGTGCCTTGTTCCTGCACCGCTCTGACTCGTGAGGAAACAAGGCTAAAGAACAATAATTCGTTATTTGTTGTTAATAGATTCTATTAGAAATAAAACTGATATCGAATAACCTATAGGGAATCAGTGAACGAAGCGGACTTATTTGAGGAGAGAGAATTGGCCGGCAAATCAAAAGTGATAACTCAAAACTACGCGACCGCCAAAGGCTTTTGCATCACTTCGGCCTTCTGGATGGTTGTCGCCACCTTCATGGGGCTCTTAGGGGCTACGGAACTGATGGCGCCGGATCTGCTGGAAAATGTCGGTTGGCTGGTTTTCGGAAGGGTCCGGCCCATCCATATCAACCTGGTGCTGTTCGGCTTTGTCACTCCCGGTTTGCTCTCGTCAGCATTTTATTATGTACCGAAACTGCTGCGAACCGATCTTTACAGCGAAAAATTGGGGATAATTACCGTCTTCGCCTGGAATGTTATGCTGGTGGCGGCAGTTGTAAGCCTGGCCATGGGGAAAACCCAGGGAAGGGAGTATGCCGAACTGATATGGCCCATTGACATGATGGTGGTTGCCGCTTTTAGTTTGATCATATTCAATATTATCATGACGGTGAGACGGCGCCGGGAGCCCATATTGTATGTTTCCGTATGGTACGTGTGCGCGGCCGTCATCCTGACCGCTATTACTTACGCTCTCGGAAATATCATCTGGAAACCAAGCAGCGGCGCCCTGGTGGGCATTCCGGATGCCATTATTCTCTGGTTCTACGGCCACAATGTCTTCGGTCTTCTTTTGACACCGCTGTCAGCCGGCGTGGCCTATTATGTCATCCCCAAAGCCTGCCGGGCTCCGCTTTACAGCCATACGCTGAGCCTCTGGGGGTTCTGGTCACTGCTCGTCGTTTATACCCACATCGGAACCCACCACCTGCTTCAGGTGCCGGTGCCGACCTGGCTCAAGGTCATCGCCATTGTAGACAGTATTGCCATGGTCATTCCGGTCATGGCCTTTCTCATCAATATCTGGTACACGGCCAAGGGCAAGCTTGGTGAAATTCATGCCGACATCGGAGCCAAGTTTGTTTTCACCGGAACAATCATGTACTTTTTTGTAAGCATTCAGGGGTCCATGATGTCGCTGCCGGATGTCCAACGGGTGACCCATTTCAACAACTGGGTCGTTGCCCATGCGCATCTTGGAGTTTTGGGATTCGCGGGCATGATTGCCCTGGGGGGGATCTATTACATTCTGCCCCGCATGACCGGCCGACCGCTCCACAGCCGACTTCTTGCTCATTTCCAGTACTGGATGGTACTCATCGGCACAGTGGGATTTACGGTAGTGCTCACTATTGCGGGCCTGATTCAGGGCAACGCCTGGCTCAATGGTGAAACCGTTTACCGCTTACTACCCCAGATCCATGTCTACTACGTTTCCAGAGCTGCATTAGGTTTGATGCTTTTCAGCTCAGCGGTCATCGGTTTCTATAATATTATCAGATCGATGTTTTTCAGCCCCGGAGAAACGTCATGAATATGACGCTCAAAACAGTAGTTATCGGAAGCCTTTTGGTCCTGGCAGCCGTTGTTTTTGTGATGGTCATCCTGCCATATGCCGACACGAACAAAACCACGGCTTCCGATATTTTTCGCGAACGCTCTCCGGCTGAAGCTGCCGGCCGGACATTTTACATTGCCAATGGTTGCGTGTACTGCCACAGCCAATCCATCCGTAAAGTAGACTGGGGACTGGGTGCCGAACGGATTGCTCAGGCCGGAGACTACCTGGCCGACCACCCCATTCTGCTGGGCTCGGCCCGAACAGGTCTGGATCTCTCCCAGGAAGGCGGGGAACACCCGGATGACTGGCAGACAGCCCATTTTATCAATCCCCGCTACACGCGTCCCCTTTCAATTATGCCGGCGTTTGCTTTTCTGGGAATGGAAAATTTAAAGCAGCTGACAACCTATGTGCAAAGCCTGGGATTGAAAGATGCCGACAAACGCATGCAAAGGCAGCGATTCTGGAAAAAGGAAGCCATTAAAGCCTATGAAAGCGGACCGGTAGCCAATGTCAAATGGCTTCACGAACAGGTGCCTGAAGGCTGGCGCAACCTTCCCAATCCCTATCCGACCACCGATGCCGGTCTGGCCCGGGGACACAAAATTTATCAAGACTTTTGTTTGGGGTGCCACGGTCCCATCGGCGACGGTATGGGACCGGCCCAGCCGTATCTGTATCCGCCCCCGCTGAATTTCACTATATTGAAAGGCAGAGGAATTTCCGGAGGCATTTTGTATTATCAGATTATGAACGGCATCACCGGAACCGCCATGCCCTATTTCAAGAGGGAACTGGAGTCTGAAAAAATCTGGGACGTGGGCAACTATGTGGCGGTTTACTTTATCAACCAGACCGATGCCAATACTGATCCGAGGGGCATTGATGCCTCGTATGAACCTTAACGGGTTACGCGTTGCGGGTTGCGGGTTACGAGTATAACTTCTTTTAAACTCGAAACTCGAAACTCGGAACTCGGAACTCGAAACACGGAACTCGAAACATGTATTATCCCTATTTCATCAGCTACATGGTCGCAGGCCTTGCCATCAGTCTGGTGGTGTTTATCTGGGCCTTGAACAATGGCCAGTTCAAAGATCAGCAGCGGGCCAGATATCTTCCCCTAAAGGATGAAACGGATGAGGGTGAACCGCCGGTGGTAAGGGCTAAAAAATTCAGCCGTTACGAAACCTACGCTCTCATGTTCCTGGCGTTTGCCGGACTGGCGGTCATTGCCGCCGTGCTGTTTTTTGCACTTTTAAAAGGCGGTCAACCTTGATGATCTCATAAAAAGTCACGAGTTCAACTATTGATGAGGAAATAGTATGCGTCACTTTAATCTGCTTAATTTTCAACATATCATTGCGTATGCCTTGCCTACCCTGATTTTTATGATAATCTTCGGGCTGGCGCTCGGCTTTCGACATCTTCAAAGCCAAGATGCCGAAGAAAGAAAAAAGAAAATCACCTACCGCTTTCCTGAGGACATCGAGGACAGAGACGCCCCTTTTCCCCTGTGCATGATTCTGATCATCGCCGGAACGCTTATATGGGCTTTCTTCTATATTCTCGGTCATGGCCTTTTAGGAGTAAAAATATAAAATGGAACATTCAAACCATAAAGAATCCTCTTTTGCCTCCTGGGTAATTATCTTTCTTTTACTGGCATTGATATTGGGAAAGGGTCTGTTCTCGTTTTTGGTCGTGGGGGATCTGGGACAACCTACCTGGGACTATCGCCCCATCAAAGATGTTCCTGCTGAATCACCCTATGCCGTTTACGAACTGGTGCCCCACCCCCAACATGTCAAAGGGGCCGAGGGGGAATAAATGAAACGCATTTTAATCCTGGCTTTACTGGCGTCGGTTCTAGCCACGACGGCCTATGCGATCCTGACGATTTATGATAAAACTCTCAAGGTCGGCCGCATGTGGGAAACCCCGGCTGTGCGACCGCACGAAGAGAAACTCCTGATTATGGAGCCCGGCACCGTCCCTTTTAACGGCGGTGAAGCTGTTTTCAGGGCTATTAAGGGAGAAGATTTAACGTCACCGTTTCAACATAATGATCATAAAGTCATTGAATCGGGAAAGTCTTTGTATTTTATTTATTGTGCCCAATGTCATGGAAAATACTTCGATGGTAACGGGACCGTCGGCCAGAGCTTTAATCCGCTCCCCACAGACCTAAGAGACCAAAAAATCCTAGCACTTCCGGAAGGTGTCTTGTTCAAATCCATCAGTTACGGTATCCCCGGCGGCAGACAGCCACCTTTGGCGACGACTATCGATGTTTCCGATCGCTGGCAGATTATTGCCTTCCTGAAATCATTGCCTCCCCGAAACTAACCAGGATAGTATGCATACCAACCTCACCTGTGATCTTTGTAGTCTCCCTGTTGATGACAACGCGTTTACATCGGTTTTAACGCGAAAAACATACCGCTTTTGCTGCATAGGCTGCAAACAGGTTTTCCACATGCTCTGGGAAGCCTCTGATGCCGGTGATCCCGAGCAATTTAAGGAAACCGAACTGTTTGAAAAATGCCGGGACATGGGCATCATCCCAAGTTCCGAGAATAACCTCTCACCAAAAGAGAGTAATGCATCCGTACCCTTTGCAAACAATTTTGTCGGTATATCTCAAAAAGCCGCCCTGGAACATACCCTTGCCTTGAATCTGAAGGTCGCCGGTATGTGGTGCCTTGCGTGTGCCTGGGTTCTTGAGGAAATGCTGAAAAAACTTCCCGGGGTCATGGAAGTCTCCTGCAATTTTTCTACCGACAGACTGCGTTGTGAATACAACCCCATAAAATCTTCTCCGGATCAAATAATAAGCACCATCAACCGTCTCGGCTATCGGGCCGCAATTCCCGGCGACGAATTCGAAACCAACCTAAAAAGAAAGGAGTTTATCCGTTTCGCTTTTTCGGCCTTTCTCACCGCCAATGTGATGATGCTATCTTTTGCACTGTACTCCGGTTTTATCATTCGACTCACCCCGGCAGCCGTCTACAAACTCTCCTGGCCCATTTTTATTTTGACCAGCATCATCCTCGTTTATGGTGGTGCGCCTATTTATCGCAAAGCCTGGGCCGGTTTAAATATGGCGGTTTTCGGTATGGAAACCCTGATCACTATCGGTGCTTTCAGTGCCTATAGTTACAGCACATTTAATCTGTTTGCCGGAAGCATTCATCTGTTTTACGATACCGCAGCCATGTTGATCACCCTGACCCTGCTGGGTAAAACCATCGAGAGAAAAGCCCTGGATTCAATCCATGAAGACTTGAAAAATTTCTTCTCTCTCAAGCCCAACAAGGTAAAGCGCTGCAGCCAAGAATCCCCCAACGGCCGTTATGTCAGTACCGAAGTACTGCGCAAAGAGGATGTTTTTATGATCGAAACCGATGAAATCGTTCCTGCAGACGGCTTGATTCTTGAAGGTACCGGATCGGTGGACGAATCCTCCCTCACCGGAGAGGCCCGTCCGGTTAAAAAATCTGCCGGAAACCGCATCCGCAGCGGTACCCTGATCCTGCGAGGCGTCTACCGTGTCAGGGCCGAAGGTGTTGGTGAAAATTCCACACTGGGTCAAATGATCTCGATTATGGAAAAGGCTTTGCAGCAAAAGGCACCTTTGGAGGGAAAAACCGATCGTATCTTGCGCTTTTTTGTACCCATGATCCTGTTGCTGGCGGCTGCAACGGGTTTGGCTTGCCTGCTTTCAGGGTTTACGTTTGGAAATGCCCTGATCCGATCAGTCACGGTCCTGGTGATCGCCTGCCCGTGTGCGTTGGGAATCGCCATTCCCATTGCCCGGGTTGCCGGAATTTCCCTGGCGGAAAAAAAGGGGATTCTCGTACGGGACTATTCCGCCTTTGAACAGGCAGTCAAGACCGATGCCTTTGTTTTCGACAAAACCGGAACCCTGACAAAAGGGGACTGGTCCATTCTGGACGTGCAGATTATGGAACCCTTTTCCAGGGAGCAGATTCTCTCTGTGGCTGCCGGTCTGGAAACATATTCAGACCATTACATTGCCGCCCAAATCAAAAGACACGCAGAAAAAAACTCTCTGCTACCGGCGGCAGTCGAACAGGTGCGCTGTTATCAAAACGGTGTTTCCGGATTATTTAAAAACAAGGCAGTCAAAATCGGTTCTAAAGATTTTATCCTCGAAGATTTGCCAAACATTCCCATTGATCCTGCCGTTGAAAATACATCTGAAGCGATCCAATCAACAGTTTATATGAGTCTTGGGAACCAGTTGTGTGCATTGTTTATTTTTGGAGACGTACTCAGAGACAAGGCTTCTGAAACCGTTACCAGACTGCATGACAGGGGATACGGGGTTGCCCTTGTATCCGGCGACGGGGACCAAACCACCCGTATGATTGGAAAGATACTGAGCATTAAAAATGCTTCCGGCGGCCAACAGCCCCGGGACAAGGCCTTTTTCATCCGTGACCTGCAAAAAGACGGGAATCGGGTTGCCATGGTGGGCGACGGTGTCAATGACGCCCCGGCACTGGTTCAAGCGGATTTGGCCATTGCCGTCCACTCCGGCAGCCACCTGGGAAAAGAGGCCGCGGATATCACGCTGATGCGGGGCAGCCCTGAACAAATCCTCGATTATCTGGATCTGGCAAAGCTGGTGAACCAAAAAATTCACCAGAATCTTTTGCTTTCGTTTCTCTACAACACCATCAGCATTCCCATTGCATTGAGCGGACTGCTGACTCCCCTTGTAGCCGTCAGCGCCATGCTGCTGAGCAGTTTAAGCGTTATCGGCAACACCCTGTTACTAAAGCGCAGATATAAAGACAGTTAGTGTCCATCCATAAATGGTCTTTTTGCTCTACAAGGCCGCTTCCAGCCCGTAGGGCTTACAGGCCGGCTTCCTGCTCGTAGAGCATACAGCTCGGAGAGAGGGTAGGCTCGCCTCTACGAGCCCTCCGGGGCGTAGGCACACCCCAACGGGCCAGAGGCCGGAGGCTCGCGCCCGCGTCGAATATGCGGCTGACCGTGTCGCGC
>JAQYVG010000410.1 GCA_030145595.1 Desulfobacterales bacterium
GCCGTCTTTTTGGCGGGGTGCTTGGAATTTGTGATTTTAGACACAAAACTCCAAGGCAGAGCCAGATATCTCTGACCTGGCCCAGAGGACCAGGTTTTTCAGTACTAAATAAACGTCTGTGTTTGTCTGCGTGGGTCTGTGGCTATTTTGTATTCACGCTTGCCATGTCCTCTTCTCAAGGTTATAATCGATAATGGAAAGATTATAACTCCTGCCGTTTATCCAGCCAATAGAGGACAATTCTTATGAAGACACCACACAATGACCGCATTGTAGAAGAAGCCGCTGCGCTGGCCGCAACCTGGCAGAACCGGGCCAATGAGCTCTTGACCGCGGAAGAGAAAGGGGTTGCTCAACAGATGAAACGCCTGATGACGCATCCCATGGACAAAGTGGTTTTGACCAAATTAATTGATCAGAGTTTTCGTTCTGAAAATACTGTCCGGATCGCCGATCAGGTTAACTACCTGCTTGCAAAATTCGGTGTGCCGGACTTCTTTTCATCGGTGGAAAAATTGCTGGTGCAGATGTTTATGGGTTTGGGCAGGTATATCCCCAGTGTTGCCGTACCCAAGATGATTGAAAAAATGCGGCACGACAGCAGCCGTGCGATTATTCCGGGAGAACCGGACATTTTGCATGCGCTTTTGCACAAAAGAAAAGAGCAGGGCATACGCATGAACATCAACCGTTTAGGGGAAGCCATCCTGGGGGAAAAAGAAGCCCTCAATCGCTTAAAGAGTTATATTAACGATCTTGAAAACCCGGATATTGAATACATTTCCATAAAAATTTCCACTATCTATTCCCGGATTCAGTCGCTGGCATTTGAGCATACCGTCAGGATACTAACAGAGCGTCTTACACAACTATACCATGTGGCCGGGAATAATTTTTTTGTCAGGAGCGACCACACTAAAGTCCCCAAATTTGTTAATCTGGATATGGAAGAATACCGCGATCTTCAGATTACCGCCGCAGCGTTTACAAGAACCCTGGAACAAGCAGAGCTTAAACATCATTCCGCCGGCATCGTGCTGCAGGCCTATTTGCCGGATTCGTATGAAATGCAAAAAGAGCTTACGGCCTGGGCCCAAGCACGCTTGAAAAAAGGCGGAAGTCCTATCAAAATCCGCATCGTCAAAGGTGCCAATATGGAGATGGAATTGCAGGAAGCCGCTGTCCACAACTGGCCGCAAGCGCCCTATGACAACAAGCTCGATGTGGATGCCAATTTCAAGCGGATGGTTGAATTCGGCATGGCACCGGAAAACATCAGAGCGGTTCACCTGGGGATCGGATCCCACAACCTTTTTGAACTGGCCTATGCCTGCAAGCTGGCCCGGCAGCATAAGGTCACTAACTATGTTTCCTTTGAAATGCTCAAGGGGATGGCCGATCACGTGCGCCGGGCCATTCATGAAATATCGGGAAATGTTGTAAAAGATTATTTACCTAATAATAACTAATATATTATTGTTAGGTCAGTATTTCTTAAATTTTAGCTAAAATTTTATTTTTTATTTAAACAAGGAAAAATCAAATATTTTTCAATTTTTCCCTGTAATCTATTAAGATCAAGTTTCTTAACGTGATAAACGTTGAACTTGTTGAATAGCTAATGTAACGATATTTAGTAACGCCCAAGTTGCTGCTACTAATAAAGGAAGAGCAATTATAAGTAAACGAGTATCCATAGCCGAAAATCCTCTATAAATATTAAAAATTTGAATACAGAAAATGATATTAATAACTAATATTATAATCCACATTATAGTTCATATTATATAATAATATTGGAAATATTTGTTATCTATCTCTTTCTATCTTGTTGAGTTTATGACTAAATTTTAGTAAAAAGTGATTATAACAAAAAGTTCTTGGTACGGAAAAAAGTAGCTAGATTCTTAATTTAATTAAAATAATTGTGCAACCTTTTGAGCCGCGTCTTTCAGATCTGTTGCCGTAATAAGGTTAAGACCGGATTCAGACAGAATTTTGCGCCCTTTTTCGACATTGGTACCTTCCATCCGGATCACTACCGGCACATCGATACCGGTCTTTTGGGCTGCTTGAACAACGCCTTCCGCCAAAATGTCGCAGCGTAAAATTCCACCGAAAATATTAATCAAAATCCCTTTTACGTTTTCATCGCTGAGCATGATCCTGAAGCCGTTCTCAACCATTTCAGCACTGGCGCCGCCGCCCACATCCAGAAAATTGGCCGGCTCGGCCCCGGCCTGTTTGATAATATCCATGGTCGCCATGGCCAGACCGGCGCCGTTGACCATATTACCCACATTCCCATCCAGCTTAATATAGTTTAGATTGAACTTGGAGGCTTCGACTTCCAGGGGGTCTTCCTCATCAACATCCCTGTATTCAAGAATGTCCTTGTGGCGGTACAGGCTGTTGTCATCAAAATC
>JAQYVG010000411.1 GCA_030145595.1 Desulfobacterales bacterium
TACGATTTCGTAGCCAAGGCTGCGCAGTGCCTTGCACGCCTGGGTACCGGAATAATCGAATTCGCACGCCTGACCGATGATTATAGGTCCTGATCCGATAATTAAAACTTTATTAATGTCGTCACGCTTTGCCATAATAATCCCTTCTTTGATTTTCTCGGTATGATCAAAAGTTTCTTCATTTAGTATTTCGAGGATTAATCCGCCTCATGCGGATTAAAATTTGAGCCGGTTGACAAATCCCGCTCAGCGGGAACATCGGAATTGGACAAAAGGGGACGTTTTTCAAAAGTCTCAAAAACAACTGCTCCCATCCCAGCAATGAGTACATAATTTATCTTTTGGCAGGCCGATCGCCTCTACAAGGTTTTCCAGTTTTTGATATTTTAAAGACGTAAGGCGTAACCTTTGCTTTATGCTGTCAACCATGGCCGCATTTTTATCTGAATTCGATTTGGCATACTCTTCTAAATCTTTATCCTCGGCGCCCTCAAGCTCTTTGATCGCTTTGCGTCCCGCAAGGTCGAGAGTCGATCGCGACGTCGAAAAATTTAGAAACTCACAAGGATAAATCAGGGTCGGACAGGCTGGCCGCATATGAACCTCTAATGCTCCAATATCAAATAATATCTGGATGTTGTCCTGCAACTGCGTGCCCCTGACAATGGAGTCTTCACAGAAGAGAATTCGATTTCCTTCTATCAGTGCTTTATTTGGAATTAGTTTCATTTTGGCCACAAGGTCTCTGACGCTTTGATCCTGCGGCATAAAACTTCGGGGCCATGTCGGTGTATACTTCACAAAAGGTCTAATATAAGGTTTTTGTTTCTGATTGGCGTAACCTAGAGCGTGCCCGGTTCCCGAATCCGGGATACCGGCAACAAAATCGATCTCAACATCGTCCTCTCTTGCCAGCGCCGCGCCGCATCTGTTGCGTACAAGCTCTACATTAATGCCTTCGTAGCTTGAGGCGGGATATCCATAGTAAACCCATAAGAAAGCACAAATCTGCATTTTTTCCGAAGGCTTCTTTCTCTGTTCGTGACCGTCTGCGGTCATAAAAACAATTTCACCCGGCCCCAAATATTTGTCTATCTCGAAACCCAGGTTGGGAAATGCACATGTTTCTGAAGATGCCGCATAAGCGCCTTCTTTTTTACCGATAATAATAGGGGTTCGGCCTAATTTGTCCCGGGCGGCATAAATGCCTTTTTCCGTTAAAAGCAGCATGGAACATGAACCCTTAATTGTTTCCTGAGCATTCTGTATGCCTTCTTCAAAAGACTGTGATTCACAGATTAAGGTTGCAACGATTTCTGTAGGGCTTAAGTCGCCGCCACTTGTTTCGGAAAAATGTATATTTTTTCTAAAGGCTTTACGGGCAATTTCCTCAATATTGTTGATTTTGCCAACTGATACGATACCGAACCTTCCTAAGTGCGAGCCAAAAATCAAGGGCTGAGCATCATAATCGCTGATGACTCCAACACCACTCTTGCCATGCAGCTCGGGAAGATCTGCTTCGAATTTGGACCTGAAATAGTTGCTTTCAATATTATGAATGGATCGTGAAAATCCTGCTGTACCTACAGTAGCCATCCCCCCCCGCTTTGTTCCCAGGTGAGAATGATAATCTGTTCCATAAAACAGATCGGTAACACAATTCTCTTTAGAAACGATCCCAAACAATCCTCCCATAATCCCTCCTGTGAAAGTTAATTTGATAAAATGATGCTACGATCCTATAGTTGTTCTTTCAAAAAATATCAACCGCAAATAACACTAATTCGGATTTCTCATTGTCATATGCAACTGTACCGTAAAATTCCAATTGACAAAACTGGAGAATAGCCATATACATATACACCCTATAAGTATTTATGAGGTTTAATTTTAAAAAATTTCACCGCTTTGTATATGCTCGACTAAAACTAAATGGAGGTTGCCATGCCACTCTGCGGAGATGATCACCCCAAAGTATTGGCCCGCATAAACCGGATTGAAGGACAAGTGCGCGGTCTTAAAAAGATGGTCGAAGAGGACCGGGACTGCATGCAGGTTTTGAAGCAAATCGCCGCAGCCAGTGGAGCCCTGCGTTCCCTTGGCGCGGTTATTCTGGAAGACCACCTCAAAGGGTGTGTTGCTACGGCCTTCAAAAACAAGGGTGACGAAGATGATAGGATCTCTCAGGTTGTAGAAATATTTAACAAGTTCAGCAGGTAAAAAAGGTAAGACAAAATTATGATCGGTCGTTTTACAAAACTGGGTGTGTATGAAGAACTTTTCAGGTCAGTTGCTGATCTGATTGGTATCTTTGAAGTTTATGCTGAACTCAAACCGCAGGATAAACTGGAAATCATCAGAGGATT
>JAQYVG010000412.1 GCA_030145595.1 Desulfobacterales bacterium
GCAGGCTGTAAGGGATCTTGGGGTTGAGATCGGCGATGAACTTGGCGATGCTTGCCACTTCGGATTCGTCGATGTATCCCGGCACCAGCAGGGTGCTGGCGATCAATAGCGGTGGCCGGGGCCGTTTGTAGACAAGTTGGGATAGTGCCTTAAAATTCTCGAGTGTTTTGGCGTTGGTTACGCCGCAAAGGGTATAATGAATCTCTTTGCTCCAGGCTTTCAGATCGAATTTGACCAGGCCGCCGGATTTGAGCGACAGGTCCGCCATCATTGAAAGATATGGCTCCTGCACCGACCCGTTGGTTTCCCAGCAGATCCGCATGATACCGCCTTTGGCATTTTTAATGGCGATGCGGGAGGCCTTGACGGCATGCAGAATCTGAGGGGTAGGGTCGCCTCCAAAGTAACAGATGCAGGTGGTTTTTTTGTCGGCGGCCTGCGCGAGTTGTTTGGCAGAGATCGTTTTTGTAGAAAATGTGCGCTGCTTGAATTGATGGTTCTGGCAGTACAGGCAGTTAAAGGCACAGGCATGGTAAAAAACCGCCAGATTGCGGTAACCGATTTCAGGTCCTCTGGAAACCGAATATTGGGGGTGTCCGCAGCCGGTACCCGCCGGGCAGACAAAATCGCCCACACAGTTGGTGGGCAGAGGGTCAAAGTAGTAGTAAAGGTTACCCTCGTGCGGCCGGCCGCCGCATATGCGGCCGTTTTCCACGCGGCGCTGACCGCAGAACCCTGTGCCTCCTTCGGGAATTTGGCAGCCGTGAACACACAGCCCGCATAAAAGGCCGTCTTCAGCACGGGGAGGGTCGGTAGGCAGGCCGTAAGTGGTTCGACTTTGGTCGTGCACCTTTTTGATTTGGGGCCAGACCACATCAAAATGATCCCTGATACAGTCGGCGCAATAGCCGATTGTGTTGGAAATAGTTCGGCTGCTTGTGTTACAGTAATTGCATGTTCCCATGTTGCTGGTTACGGGTTACGGGTTACGGGTTACGGGTTGCGAGTTACTGGATTCTGGATACTGGATAAAGTGAAGCTTCGCTTCTCGATTATAAAGAATGTTTTTTTAGTTTTCAATCGCCAATTGTACCATACATGGTAAACTTTAAGCGAATAGTTATGCGCACCGCAGGTTTTATGGTATTAATGGTAATAGCTGTGCTGATGTTGCACGTTCATCCTGTCAACTGCGAAGACCGGGAGGGAGCCATGATTGACAATGAAAAAACAGTTGAACGGTTGCAGGAGCACCTGCGTGAACTGACGGTGACCATTGGTGAACGCAGTGTCTATATACCTAAAAATCTGGAGCGGACGGCTGAATATATCGAGACCTTTTATCGTAAGATCGGCCTGGATGTTCAGCGCCAGCCCTATCAATTTCATAATTTTACGGTAGCCAATATTATCGCGGAAATTTCTTTTAGTGATAATCCTGTAAAACATTTTATCCTTGGTGCCCATTACGATTCGGTTGCCGGTACGGTGGGGGCCGACGACAATGCCAGTGCCGTTGCAGTTCAACTTGAAACCGCCAGGGCGTTAGTCGCGCTTAAAGGGCGTGAAAAGCTGGATGTGGCCGTAAAGTTTGTTTCTTTTGCGCTGGAAGAGCCGCCGGTTTACGGCACGCGGCATATGGGAAGCCGGGTATATGCTGCCAGGGCCCGCAAAACAAACGAACAGATCGACGGTATGATCTGCCTGGAAATGGTGGGATACGCCTGCCGCGAGCCGGGCTGCCAGAGTTATCCTTTCCCCTTGATGTTTTTCGGATATCCCGAACAAGGTGACTATATCGGTATTGTTGGAAATTTCAGCTCCCGAACCTTTACAAATTCTCTGTTCAAAGCCTTTCGTCAAAATTCCAACTTGCCGGTGATCAAGCTGAGCGTTCCCATGAGCGGCTATATTCTGCCGTCAGTGAGGCTCAGCGACCATGCGCCCTTCTGGGATAAGGGTTATGCGGCCGTCATGATTACGGACACGGCCTTTTATCGTAATCCCCACTATCACTTGCCGTCGGATACAATGGACAAGCTGGATTATGGTTTTATGGCCGAACTTGTGAGAAGTTTGATGATGTTCTTCCGCTCTTATCGTTGATAAAAGCATATTCACCGCAGAGCTTGCTATATTGCAGTAAGTCTTGAGTTCAAATTAAAAAGGCTATACTCATCTTGATTCCAGTTACAGTAAGTTGGTTGGTAATCCAGAATCAAAAAAGGAGCATAGCCATGAAATCTATTAAAACTGAAAAAATTAAAACTATCAATGAAAAAACACTTATTGCTACTTTGGATATTGGGAAAAAAGTTCATTATGGTTATTTTAGGGCGCCTAACAATCAAGA
>JAQYVG010000413.1 GCA_030145595.1 Desulfobacterales bacterium
GAAAACATTTTTCCTTTACCATAAGGCGCCGCCCGATTATACTGCCGTTGATTCTGGAGATTTAGTGATCAGTTATCGGTTATCAGTTATCAGTTATCAGTTATCAGTGATCCATGATCAGTAACCAGTATCAAGTAACCAGTATCAAGTATCCAGTGACCAGTAACTAGTATCCAGCAACCAGATTGAAGAGCATGCCTATGCGTAAAGAAATTGCCGGAGTTATTCTATTTTTCCTCGTTATTTTAACGCTGCTAAGTCTTTTATCCTACAGCCCTGCAGATCCTTCGATTCACAATGCCAGGGCAGCCGGTCAAGTACACAACCTGTTTGGTTTGTTCGGGGCTCATCTGGCGGGAGCCCTTGTAGGGCTGTTCGGCCTTGGCGCTTTCTGGTTTCCGATTTTACTCCTTTTAGCGAGCATCCACTTGTTCGGCGGCCAAGTAGGTAAAGCCATTGTTTTGACCATCGTCGGGGGTCTTCTCTTGATTGTAACCACCGGGGGGCTGCTGGCATTTAAGCAAAATTATTATATTCTTTTTGGTAGTAAATTCACATCCGGCGGCATCATCGGGATTCCCCTAAAGTCATTTCTGGTAAAGTATACTAACACTATCGGTGCTGCACTGATACTGTCTCTTTTTTGGCTCATCGGGTTAATCCTGGCTACAGGTTTTTCCCCGACAGCGTTTGCCAAAAAGTGCCGGCGGTCAGCTATTTTTTCAGCTGATCGTATCAAAACATTGTATATTAAGTTGAAGGAGCGCAGGGAAAAGTCAAAAAAACGGTCAAAAATAATTAAAGCGCAGGCCGTTAAAAAAAAGAAAGATATTAAAATCCAAGTGCCCCGATCCAAGTCGGTAAAAGAAACTCCGGCACCAAAACAAGAAGTCTTTAAATTCATGCACACCGGAACCGGATTTCAGCTTCCTTCCGTCAATTTTCTTGACGATTTCAAATCAGAGCCTTCCTCTGCTGATGATGAAAATTTACGCATGCAGTCCAAGCTTTTAGAAAAAAAGCTTGACGATTTTAGTGTCCAGGGCAAGGTAGTTGCGGTTTTGCCCGGTCCGGTAATTACAACTTTTGAATATGAACCGGCTCCGGGTGTAAAGATCAACAGGATCGTTAATCTTGCAGACGACCTGGCCCTGGCGCTGCGGGCGATAAGTATTAGAATTGTAGCGCCGATTCCAGGAAAAGCCGTGATCGGCATTGAACTCCCCAACGCCTCAAGGGAACTGGTCAGGTTCAAAAGCGTTGTTGCTTCCAGGGTTTTTGAAAAATCAAAATCGAAACTTTCCATCTGCTTAGGCAAGGACATTGTCGGTAATCCGGTAGTGGCTGAACTGGATAAAATGCCCCATCTTTTAATTGCCGGTGCAACGGGAACCGGCAAAAGCGTGGCCTTAAATGCCATGATATGCAGCCTTTTGTATAAATCGACGCCTGATGAAGTCAAACTCATCATGATTGATCCAAAACGCATAGAACTTTCAGCCTATGACGGTATCCCCCACCTGATTACGCCGGTAGTAACGGATGTCAAAAAAGCGACCAATGCCCTTTTCTGGGCCGTAAGCGAAATGGAGCGCAGGTATAAGTTGCTTTCAGAGAAGCAGGCCAGAAACATAAAACTTTACAACCAGAAAATTGGCAAAGAAGAAAAGGGAGTGGAAAATGAAGCTTCCAAAAAGCTGCCCTATATAGTGATCATCATTGATGAGCTTGCCGATTTGATGATGGTGGCCTCCCGCAATGTGGAAGTGGCCTTGACACGGCTGGCGCAGATGGCCAGAGCCGCCGGCATCCATTTGATCATCGCCACCCAGAGGCCTTCGGTGGATGTTCTAACCGGGATTATAAAAGCCAATTTTCCCACCCGCCTTACGTTTCAGGTTTCATCTAAAACCGATTCCAGGACAATTATCGATACCAACGGTGCCGAAAACCTTCTGGGAAGCGGGGATATGCTTTTTCTGCCTCCGGGTACCGCCAAGCTACAACGCATCCACGGAGCTTTTATCTCAGAGGCCGAACTTGCCCGGATTATGGAATTCTTAAAAGGGCAGAAAAAACCGGAATACGATAAAACCGTAATCAAAACTCCGGTAAAAGAAAAAGGTGATTCTGAAACTCAAGAATACGATGAAAGATATGATGATGCTGTTGCGCTCATAACCAAAACAGGCACGGCATCCATATCGATGATTCAGCGTCATTTGCGCGTCGGATATAACCGGGCCGCCCGTATTATCGAAGTAATGGAAAAAGAAGGGATTGTCGGCCCTTCAGATGGAGTCAAGCCCCGCGAGGTGTTGGTTAAAGGCTACGATGACCTC
>JAQYVG010000414.1 GCA_030145595.1 Desulfobacterales bacterium
ATAAACTTATTCCTCTCCATACAGGTTTTATGAACGCCAAAACATACTTCAAAGAGTATTCACTATTAGACAATACACTGAAAGACCTGTCAATTCCTACAACAATCATTACTTCAGAGGATTGGCTAACACATTTTGAGAATCATTTAGTGCTCAAAGCATCTGTTCAGACGCGCAAAAGGCCTCCAAAGGGCATAAAACCCTTGGAGGCCTTTGTATCGGCACCCTCCCAGTCTTTCCCCTCAGTTCGAATGACCGCTATCGCCTTATAAATATAAAATAGGCGTCCAGCTTCTTTAAGATGATTCAGATAATTCTCCATGAATTGGTTTTGATCTACTTCAGGTTTAATTTCTACGTCCGGGTTATGGTCTTGTTCTAATTCATCGAAAGCATTTTCATATTTATCGCGCTTTTGATGTCACTCTTTAATTTAAATAACAAGCCAGTCCACTAAGTCTATTATGATGTCTCTTATAGAGGTCTCCGCCTCCTGCTCCGCTTCCACTTTTATCTCCAATAACCTGGTTCTATATTTTTTAAGATTAATGATATTCTCATCCATGATTCGCCCTAGCGCTCCAGTGCTATGCGAGAGATTAGATTTTGTTTATTTGGAATCGTTACGACTGTATAGACAAAACGTGGGATTGTCAATAATTTTAAGGGGTTAATGCCACAATGTGGTGATTTTAAGGCTGGATGATTAAAACTCGGTCAGGGAAGAGAAAGGGGTGCTGCAGAGGTTCGATATAGAACCAGATATCATGCCGGTATCTGCAAAATCGCAAAAATACGGATACGTAGATGGTATCACAAAAAATTTAGAGCCTGCGAAACCTGACATATCTTGCCAGAAGGTGCAAGTATCACCCGTCTAAAAAATCTGTGATATGTCTGATAGATCCCAGCTTGCCTGATTGCATATTGCTGCTATCTTCCATTTTGACAACAGTTCAATCGGTTGTGATATCAAACTTTGAGGATTGAACTTTCAACTGATGTATTGATCCGCCTTACGATTCTGTCAAATCAAGTATAGGTCGGGGCAGTTACGGGTGTAGCGCCTGCGGCGCTGATGGAGGAGCGTCCCTGCGGGACTTGAGGAGCACTTTGTTTGAGGACCGGCCCTGCGGGCCTTGATGCGGGATACTAATAACCAATAGTTAATAATTAATAATCAATGGTTAATAGCTAATAACTAATAACTGATAACTTTTCATCTTTCACTGATTACTGGCCCCTGATCCCTGACCCCTGCTCCCGGCAGTTCAGGGTAGCTCTAAAACCGTGTTGAGAGAGCCGCTGTGAAAGCCGTCCAAATCCAGCGCCACGTATGTAAACCCTAATTCATGAAATTTCTTGCTGATTTCATCTCGATTTTCCAGAATATTGGTAAAGTCTTGGGGCAAAACCTCGATTCTGGCGGTAAAGCCGTGATGCCGAACTCTCAGCACACGCAAATCGAGTGTGTAAAGAAAATTTTCTGCTTCTTCAACTTGGCGCAGTTTTTCCAAAGTCACTTCTTCATTGTAGAGAATCCTGCTGGACATACACGGCATGGCGGGTTTGTCGGCAACTTCAAGGCCATAATATGCGCATAGGGCCCGGATGGTATTTTTATTAATGCCCAGTTCAAGATATGGAGACAGGATCGAAGCTTCGCCGGCGGCCTGCATGCCGGGCCGATGATCTTTAAGATCATCCAGGTTGGCGCCGTAAAAGATCGGCCTGGACGCTTCAGTCCCGGGTTCCTCCAGCTCTTTTTGAAGTATTTTTAGTTCTTGGAACAGAGTTTTTTTGCAGTGATAGCACCGGTCGGCCTGGTTGGCCCGGTAGAGGGGATCTTCCATTTCCGCGGTTTGAACGATTCGAAGGGGAATGCCGTGGGCCCGGGTGAAATTTACGGCGGCATCAAATTCCCGGCGGCTTAAGGAAGGACTGTCGGCCAGGGCGGCTACCATTTTGTTGCCCAGGGCCCGGTGGGCGACATAAGCCAGCAGGGTGCTGTCAACCCCTCCGCTGTATGCTATAATCGCATCGTTGTGATCTGAAAAATAGTCTTCCAGACTGCGGGCAGTAGTTTCCGGAGCTTTGTCAAGCGGGGAAGTTTTATTAAATTCTTCCATATAAGATTTGCTTTTCGTAAGCGTTCCCAGGTTCAGAGTTCTCCGTTCAGGGTTGCTATTGTTAACCTTTACAAACTAGCCCCGAATCTTGACCCTGAACCAATCAGTTTAGTAGAACACAGATTACACGGATTTTGCGGATTTTCACGGATTTTATATTATTTTATCTGTATCTGTGTAGATCCGTTTTAATCTGTGTTAT
>JAQYVG010000415.1 GCA_030145595.1 Desulfobacterales bacterium
TTAGTACGTCGAGGGCGGAAACCCGCGGAGAACGCCGCTCATCGGAAAAATAGCCATTTATGGATGGAAACTAATTAACAACAAAAGGAGGTAACAGATGAAGAGAGCAGGAATTTTAATGTTGTGCCTGGTCATGGTGGTTGGATTCCATGGCACGGCGTTGGCCAAGACGCTCAAAATCGGCACCCTAAGTCCGCTGACAGGGCCGTATGCGCAGGACGGCACCGACATTCTCCAGGGTGTCAAAACGGCTGTAGCCGTATTTGAAAAAGCAGGCGGCGTTCCCGGGTATCAAAAGATAGAGGTGGTTCCGGGTGACAGTGCCTGCGACGGCGGCAAGGCAACCATGGCGGCTAACAAATTAATCAACAGCGAAGTCAGCGGGGTGGTCGGCGCCTACTGTTCTTCGGCGACCATTCCGGCCTCGGTGCCGCTCAATGAGGCCAACATCGTGCAGATCACACCGGCATCCACGCATACCGATGTCACCTCGCGCGGGTTTAAGCAAATTTTCCGGATGCCCCCCCGCGACGACGTGCAGGCCTGGTCGACGGTAAAGTTTCTCGAAGACGGACTCAAGATCAAGACTTTGGCCCTGATCGACGACCGCCAGACCTATACGGTCGGTCTGACCGAGAACATCACCCATTTCGCCAAAGAGAAAAACAAGATCAAAATCGTGGCCCTGGAACACATCACCCCGGGTGACAAAGACTTTACGGCAGTGCTGACCAATCTGAAGAAACTCAATCCGGATGTGATCTACATGGGTGTTTATCAGCCTGAAGGTTCGCTGATGGTGCGCCAGGCCAAGGCATTGGGCCTCAAGTCCAAGATGCTGTCTGAAGATGCGGTATTTCATCCCAAGTTTTTAGAGGTCGGCGGCCAGGCGGCTGAAGGTACTTACCTGACCTTTGCCAAGGCTCCGGAAAGCATGGAACGCAAGGACTTTGAGAAAACATACAAGAAAATGTGGAAGGTCGACACGATCGGCTCCTACGGCTATTATGCCTATGATGCGGCCATGATTCTTTTAAAGGCCTTCAAAAAAGCCGGCTCCACCGACACCGCCAAGGTCGCTGATACCCTCCGCGGCACTGCCTGGATCGGGGTGACCGGCGAGATCAAGTTCGACCAAAAAGGCGACCGCAAGCTCGCTCACATCATCTGGATCGTTAAGGACGGCAAGTTCGTACCTTACTGGGATCCGCTGACAGAAAAATACTTCTAATATGAATCGAATGGACCGGGAGGATAGATCTCCTGGTCCATTTTATCTAAAAACTGCATGAAAAATTTTTCATGCAGTTTTTAGATTATAACTTTGGATCGAGTTGTATGGACAATGCGTCTTTCATTATTCAGCAGTTGATAAACGCCGTTTTTCTGGGCAGCATTTATGCCCTGATTGCCCTGGGCTATACCATGGTTTACGGCATCATTGAACTGATCAACTTCGCCCACGGCGAGCTGTTTACGGCCGGCGCCTTTATCGGAATCATCGTGCTGGCCGCGCTGCAACAGACCGGTTTTGTCGAGACGCACTTCGTGTTTACGTTGGTTCTCGTGTTCGGCATGGCCATGGCGTATGTCGCTGTGCTCGGTGTGGCCATTGAGCATGTGGCCTACAAGCCCCTGCGCAAGGCTTCGCGGCTGGCCGCCATCCTGAGTGCGCTGGGCATGTCGATATTTTTATCCAACGGCATGATGCTCAGCCAGGGAGTCTCGGATCGGGCCTATCCGCCGATCCTCGGTATGCAAGGGTTTTCGATTCTGGATGCCAGAATAACATACGGGCAGGTGTTCATCATTGTGCTGTCACTGGTCTTAATGTTTGCGTTGAACATGTTCGTCAACTGGACCAAGCTGGGCAAGGCCATGCGGGCGACGGCCCAAAACCAGACCATGGCCCGCATGCTGGGTATCGATATCGACAGAACCATCCGGGTCACCTTTATGATCGGACCGGCTCTGGGTGCTGCCGCCGGTGTAATGGTCGGCATGCATTACGGTTCCGTGCGCTTCGACATGGGGTTTATTTACATGATCAAAGCCTTTGCGGCAGCCATTTTGGGAGGTATCGGGTCCATCCCCGGCGCGGTGCTGGGTGGTATGATCATCGGCGGGGTGGAAGTTCTCTGGTCGGCCTTTCTACCCAGCGAGTGGAAGGACGTAACCACCTTCGTGGTTCTGATTTTGGTGCTTTATCTGCGGCCGAGCGGTATTTTAGGTGAGCACGTCAGCGAAACCAGAGTTTAACTAGTTTCCATCCATAAATGGCTATTTTTCCGATGAGCGGCGTTCTCCGCGGGTTTCCGCCCTCG
>JAQYVG010000416.1 GCA_030145595.1 Desulfobacterales bacterium
GCACCCGGATTGGCCGGCAGGGCAAAGATATTCGGAGATGGGACCAATTTAATACACAAGGATACTCTCATCCATTAACCTCCCTGGCCATTTAGCACAAAGTGTTGCAGCTTTATCCAAAGAGCACATTAAATGGTCCGGTTAAAACTTCCAGTTAAAATTGATAATAAAGGCCAGAAGGTCGTTGTTCTTATACGATCCTTTGAGTCCATTGACCGGGCTGCTGTTGTTGATTTCAGCGTCCCCCAAATCTGCGTATTCCAGGGCACACCCGATGGTCAATGTCTCACTTTTTGTATACTGGGTGCCTATGTTGTAGCGGATCTGCCGGTCAATCGGCATGTCGGCGGTGCGGTCTTCGGCATCCACCGGCGAAGTGTCATAGGCAATACCGAACTGCAGCAGCCAGGGCTTTGAGAGGCGGTAATGCAGACCCCCGGCAAAATTATAGGTATCTTTCCAGTTCTTCGAGAGGGCTACCGAGGGATTTGCAGTTGAAATATTCACGTACTCAAGACTGCTCCAGTCTTCCCAGCCGACCGAGCCTAAAAGCGCAAAGCGATCATTTAACTCGTGATAGATGCCGGTTTTAGCCCACTGCACCAACGGCAGTGAGGTATCGGCCCCCACTTGGGTTCCGGATGGTAAAGTCAAATCACCTGCAAAGTTTAGGTTGGTCTCGGACCAGTAAATCACACCTATTCGGGTCCGGTCACTCAGTTCAAACATGGCACTGAGGTTAAAGGAATATTCAAGGTCATCTCCATCAATAGTAATTTTTTTATCGGCAGGTCCAGCCACTTCCATATCCAGATCGCCATAAACAAGTCCAACACCACCCCCGATTGAGAACCAGTCATTTACCTTATAGGCCAGGGATGGGTGCAAAGTCATGGTGAAGATCTCGATATTCTGGCTCTGACGGCGCCCGGCCCAGCTGTCATCATAATCGAGCACGGCTGCTGATAATGAGATCAGATCTAAACCAAACTTCAGGTCATCTGAGAGGCTGTGAACATAAAAGGCATTTATTAATGGAGCCAGGCTGCCTGCCTGTCCGCCGTCGCCGCCGGCGACCGGCGTGTCCGGAGCCGGATCGAACTTTATATCCGTATAAATCAGACCGCCGCCGAGCATCAACTCCTTGCCGTCTATCCGGGTCATGCCGGCCGGGTTAAAAAAAGCGGTGGAAGCATTGTCGGCCCAGGCCTGGGCACCGGCATTGGCTGTCCCCAGGCTGGGGGTCGCAAACTCTTGAATGTAGAGTCCTCCGGACCAGGCAGGGGTTGCGAGAAAGACAACCATAAGAGCGCAAAGAAATATTGTGTATCGAATTGCACTATACATTTTGAATTTCCTCCATCTTTTCGCCAAAAGGCTGGAAAAGCGGTTTAACTGCTATTGGCGACCCGAGCGTTTGTCCAACCGCATCCGAACGGTCTGCCCATACGTATTAAAAATGTCGATGGCGTGTCCCCACTTAGACGTACTTTTTCCAATTTTATACTTTGTTCCTGTTTTGGAGTCGATCACCGCCCCTAATATTTCATTGGTTTGGGAATCGAGAAGTTCGCTCTCAATAGCGACTTCTCCCATCCCGATGTGGGAGCCGGTGACAGCTTTTTTGACGTGGCTTAAGGCCAGACCCACCGGGATTACGGTCGTCACCGTGCCGGCGACGGAGTTGCTGGGGACCAGGTTTGTTACGGCCATTCTTAGCCGCATCACACCGGGACCGGGCGTATCCGTGAACTCGTAAACGCCCGAAAGATTCATAATCATAGCTTTCTGAAAGGCTTCACCCAAATCAGCCAACTCATTGGCCTCAAAACCCTTGTAGTCGGCATCTTTGGATATGAAAAACACTATGTCGTCAAGCATGATTTTATTGTAAGGGCTAACGTCCACGTTTTTATTTATATAGATCCAGTTGACTATTTTCATAGGATCACTGGATGTTAGCTTAGAGTAGTCCTGAAGAAATCCCGACTTGGGCATTTCTTTTTCTCCGGCCCATCCCGCACCTGTGATTAAACAAAAGCCGATCATCATTGCTACAATTGTTGGAATAATTTTTTTCATGATTTTGCTCCTTTAATTTTGTAATCCTGTTAGCGGCACAGGAAGATATTCCCTGCACCATTTTTCGTAAAATCTTTTTCGATAATGTTGTTTACATTCAGTATTCCTGCCCGACAAAATCTTTGCTCATGCAGGTTATTCAAGTACTTACTAATAAGGTCATATTAATTTAGACATCCTTCGGGCTTGTATCTTTCAGAAATTGATTCACCGCCCGCTCCGCTGCGCTCGCTCAAGTCGC
>JAQYVG010000417.1 GCA_030145595.1 Desulfobacterales bacterium
GTTTTAAACAACCCGCCTTTTTTCATGCTAATATACCCCTATCGAATGCGGTGGTGCTTTCTATTGCGAACTAACGGGACCAATGAAAAACTTAACTTAAAGCAATTTTATATCTATTTCTAAATATTTTAGTTTTAGAACTATTCAAGTTTTACTTATAAGGCCTTTGGTGGTAGTAATCAAGTTCTTTTTAGGAATTAGAGTTTTAATCCGCCAGAGATAATGCCAAATGGCGTTGTCAAGGACAATTTAAAGTATTTTCAATAAGTTTTACGTATTCATTGACCACAAACTTACTTAATCCGGTGGCTAAAGAGATAAATTGCATATCTTTGCCATCTTGATAACACAAACGCACCCGGTTAAAGTCTTTGATATAGCGATCCACCGCCCCGATGCTATGATTGGTTTCTTGGGCGACAACCAATGGATCTTTTTTATCGATCGTGATTTTTCTTATGATCGTTGATTTATGAGAAACGCAACTGCCCATATCGTGTAGCGAGCCGGTATGGGGCAGCGTGACATTTTGCTCTTTTTCATATCGCTTACGATACTGAGAGATTGCGCCTCCGTAGCGCCAGGTCAGCAAGCCGATATCGCGCATGGAAAGCAATGCTCCCTGCGCGTATGCTTCTTTTGTAATGCGGGCAATGCCCTGCTTCATGATCTTAGTCATCGGCACACCATCGGCTAACTGTTGGACATCGTGCGCATCGATCATGGTTAAGGTCACCGGAACAAAACGCACGTTGGGTGAATCTGCCCGGGTTTTAGTGCAGACTGCGTTCCAGACAATTTGCCCCGGCTTTACGTGCTCTTTTAACGGCAACAGATCTTGGATCAGGTTGATGAGTTCCTCTACCAGCTTGCGTCTCAAAATCGGGCCCAGCAGCTTGGGAAACTCGCGTTTAAAAAAAATGTTCAAGGCACTTTCTAAAAAGCGCGATTTGGCTGAACTAAAGCGCTTAAGACAATCAGGGGCTTTGATCATGACGCTGCCTCCTGATCGTCGGGGAGCCGACTTTTTTTTAAGAAATCTTTAAGCTCCTGCTGCCGATGGGCAATGAAGTCCAGCTGCTGATAAAGATCAATATATTCTTCGACCAGCGCGGCGGATAGCCGCAACAAAAAAGAGATTTTGGTCACATTGTAGCCCGCATCGCAAAGGGCAATGGTGCGTTTAAATTTGTCGACATAGTTTTGAACCGCTTTAAGGCTGTGAGAGGTATCTCTTGAGATCTCACTATATTCTTTGCCCTTGGCCCAATGCTTGATAATGAGCACCCGATGCGACAGGGTGCGACCAATATCTTTGACCGTTGAACGCAGTGCAATAAACGTGTCGTTATCCCTAAAATGCTGAAGATCGCGACAGATCGTACGCTGACCACAGTTGAAAATACGGTAGGCCAGATCTTCCACCGTCAGCAGGCCATCTTGATCCAGGGCCTGCTGGCAGACTCGTTGAATGCGATGTCTGCGAAGACCAACAACACCGAACTGTTTTCGAATCGGCAGGTCTTCTTTATCATCAGTTAATGTCAGTGTAACGGTAACTTGTTTAGCATCAGAAAGTCGTTGATTACTTTGAGCTTCAAAGGAGACAACCGGCAACCGGATTTGACCCGGCTTAAGGCTCTCACTGGAATCAAAATAATCACCAAATACGCGATAAACGCTTTCTAAAACCGCCTCAGCTTCAAAGGGTGAACAATTAAGTCCATGGATAATTTCGTTAACAAACTGTTGATCAAGGCTTTTAGCCGCAAGCCGATCCCACCTATACAAGTTGCTGTTGTTGATCATATGGCCCTCTTGCTACTTTCAAGAGTTAGTTTTCTATGATAAATTTTAATTTATCATTGAAATACTATATTTTGCCATATGGCACAAATATAGGCGGACGAGGGTTTAATTCCCCGCCCCTTGGGGCGTTTAAAATTTTCCGTTTGATACCCCGTCGCTTGCGGCGGGGTTGTTCATTCCGGAAACCAGAAAAAAAGCCGCCTGCCCCGATCGGAAACAGACGGCTAACAATGCAAGAAATTAATGTGGATAGCGGATTACTTGCCTTCCTGAACTTTGTCCGTCAGAACAGGAACAAAATCAAGTAGATCCTCAACCACACCCACATCTGCCACCTGAAAGATGGGCGCCTTGGGGTTCTTGTTAACCGCCACAATAAAGGGGTTGCCCTTGAGAGTAAAGGCCAATACGATAAAGCCATTGGCTGTTACGACAAAGCCTTGGCCTTTGACCCGGAAGATGGCGTTGCCTGGTACTATAAAGGGGAAGCCCTTGCGAGTAAAG